>NZ_JACVPV010000017.1:129535-153640 GCF_018881675.1 Polynucleobacter sp. P1-05-14
TTGCAGAAGCCGATCTGAAAGCCGCTTATGAATCTGCAAAGGCGCAATACAGTGGCAAGGAATATCACGTAGAACATATCTTGGTAGAAAAAGAAGCCGATGCCAAGGCAATTACTGCACAGCTTAAGGCGGGCGCTAATTTCGAAGATATCGCTAAAGCAAAGTCACTGGACCCGGGCTCCGCTAAAAATGGCGGCGATCTTGGCTGGGTTAGCGATAAAGCATTAGTACCAGAGTTTTCTAAAGCAATGGTGCAGCTCAAAAATGGGCAAATCACTGATAAGCCTGTGAAATCACAGTTTGGTTGGCACATCATTAAGGTGATGGACTCTCGTGATATTCAAGCCCCAAGCTTTGAAGAAATGAAGGCTCAATTGAAGCAGATGATCATCTCTGATAAGAGTTGGCAAAAGGCGAAGTTCTCAGAAATGATGCAAAAACTACGCGCTAAGGCAAAGATTCAATAAAAAGCTGGTAGCTCTATCTAGCGGGGTAATGTCGCGGTCTGAGTTTTTGGATCGCCATACCCGCCAGTCCGCAAGCAAATGCGGACATTACAAATACATCTCTAGGTTGAGATGCCTCCCATATCCAACCAGCACATAACCCCCCGAGCGTTCCGCCAAGACCGTATGAGATGGTAGCCATCAAAGCTTGACCTCTAGCCTGTACTGGGCCCGTGAACCAACGTTGCAAAAGTTTTGTAGCGGCACTATGGTGCGCAGCAAAAGTGCCAGCATGCATTAATTGCGCCAATATCAAAACGGAAGTGATTGGTAGGAAGGCTATTAAAGCAAATCTGACTACTCCAATTCCAAAGGCGGCCTGCAATATCACCTCGGCATCTAACCGACTCAATACCTTGCTTTGAAAGTAAAAGAAAATGACTTCAGCGAAAACTCCTAGAGCCCAAAACAGGCCAATCTGAAATTTGTTGTACCCAAGGTTTGAGAGATAAAGAGAGTAAAAAACATATAAAGCAGCATGGGCAAAGATCATAAAAAATCCAGACACTAGAAACCACCGAACATCAGGATTAAAAAGCACAACCAATAACTCCCCTTTCACCATTTTGCGACGCTCCATCTTGGGCTCGTGTAGACAAAAAGTAATAAGAGCTAGGGCAATTAAAACAACGGTGCCCACAATGGGATAAAGCCCAATGCTTTTGCGCTGGAATAGCTCTCCTGCAGCAAGAACCATGGCAATAAAGCCGATAGACCCCCAGAGACGTAAGCGTCCGTAACGCTTATCAAAGGAATTATCTTTGTATAAGGCATGAATAGTGGCTGACTCACCAAGCGGCATCAAACTACTCAAAATGGTGTGCAACACAAACATCCAAATAAAAAATCCGATGTAGCTATGCAAGAAATAAATGCATAAGAAAACTACCGCTGCAAGACATGCACAGAATCGAATAATGCTAATCCGATTAGAAAGGTAGTCCGATAACCAACCCCAAGAAAAAGGGCCAACAATGCGGGTGATCTGCAACATAGACATCAATGCAGCAATCTCTATAACACTAAAGCCCCGTTCTAAAAAGAACAGGCTAGCGTATGGAGAAACTAACCCAACATAAGCGAAATATAAAAAGAAAAAGGACCCGAAGGCCCAGCGTAGCGAAGGCGTCATCGATTAAGCCAATTAATTGCGGAATGAGCCTGGTTGAGAGGCTGGAATAGACGCAGCATCTGGTACATCAGCGCATTGAGCGCGATGGCGTAGAGCATGATCCATTAATACTAGCGCTAACATTGCTTCAGCAATCGGTGTTGCACGAATACCAACGCAAGGGTCATGCCTGCCTTTGGTTTGAACTGTAATCGGCTTTCCATCTAAATCGACAGACTGCTTCGGGCTCATGATGCTCGAAGTTGGTTTGATTGCGATAGAAACACGCAGATCTTGACCGCTACTAATGCCGCCCAAAGTACCGCCAGAGTTATTGCTTGCAAAGCCATCGGGATGAAGCTCATCTCCATGCTCGCTACCGCGCTGAACTACCGACTTAAAGCCAGCGCCAATCTCAACACCTTTAACGGCGTTGATACCCATCATGGCATGCGCAATATCGGCATCCAACTTATCGAATAAAGGCTCACCCAAGCCAACAGGAACATTACGAGCCCTTACCTCGATACGTGCCCCACAAGAATCCCCTGCTCTACGTAACTCATCCATATAGCCTTCAAGCTGAGGGATGATTTCAGAATTAGCGGCAAAGAATGGATTCCGGTCAATCTGAGCGGCATCTTTAAATGGAATTTCAAGTTCGCCCAATTGACTCATATAGCCATAAAACTCAGTGCCATATTTCTCATGAAGCCATTTTTTGGCGATCGCAGCGGCAGCAACAACTGGCGCCGTTAAGCGAGCGGATGAGCGACCGCCACCACGGGGGTCACGAATGCCATATTTATTTTGATACGCATAATCAGCATGACCAGGTCTAAAGGTCTGCAAGATATCACCATAATCCTGGCTGCGTTGGTCTGTATTACGGATTAATAGCGCAATAGGGGTGCCTGTTGTTTTGCCCTCAAACACACCGGAAAGGATCTCAACTTTGTCCTCTTCTTTGCGCTGCGTAACGTGACGAGATGTACCTGGTTTGCGACGATCTAAGTCCAACTGAATGTCAGCTTCTGAAAGATTCATACCTGGCGGGCAACCATCAACCACCGCCCCGATTGCGGGACCGTGGGATTCACCAAAAGTGGTAACAGTAAAAAGTAGGCCTAAAGTATTTCCTGACATATCGACATTATGTCATTTGTCGGAAAATGATGGCTAGAACGACTTAGGAAGCTGCTTTTTCAGTATCTTCCGGCCAATCACGAATATAGGCCTTGAGCATTGTATTTTCGAAGTCCTGGGCTTCCACCACCGATTTTGCTACGTCGTAGAAAGAAATAACGCCCATCAACATCTTTTGATCGACTACTGGCAAATAGCGCGCATGGTCTACCAGCATCATGCGCCGAACCTCATCAATCTCGGTTTCCATATTGCAGGTCAAAGGTGTTTGATTCATCACAGTATTTACTTGAAGACCTTCAAGCTTGCCGTGATGTTTAGCTAAAGCGGCAATAACTTCACGGAAGGTCAGAATGCCAACCAGTTTGTCATACTCCATGACCACCAATGAACCAATGTCGTGCTCACTCATTACTAGCACTGCAGTTTGCAGCGCCGTATCAGGGGCTACTGTAAAAAGGGTGCTTCCCTTGACGCGTAATATGTCACGAACTTTCATTTGGTCTCCGAAAACAATGTATTTATAGATCCAATATAGACTCAAGAACTCCGCGAATCAAGAGCTTAGGCGATACTTTTAGTAACGAATAACCCTAATGACACCGCTTCGAATATCCGGCAAATTAGCCACCAATACCGCGCCAGTTAAGGTAATCCACCAGGTCATATAGATCCACGTTAAACCGAGAGGCAAGATCGCAAAAGCGCCATATACCGTTTTATAGAAGGCTGTATTGCCCAAGAAAATGGCAAATCCAAACTTCATTAGCTCAAAGGCAAGCGCTGCAACAAAAGCTCCCGTAAAGGCGTCTTGCCACAAAATCTTGGCGTAAGGAAGAATTTTGTAGACCACTGCATAGACCAGAATGGCCAAAAAGATTGGGGCAATCGCGGCCACTAGTTGAAAGCCAAAAGATACCGCGCTGATCCAGCCTTCTGAAGCACTAAATAAAACGCCACTCAAGTAAATGCCAACGCCAAGCATGATTGGACCTAGGATAGTTGCCGCACTATAGATCACAATTTTTTTATACAAAGGGCGTCTTGCAGTGACCTTGAATATTTGGTTAAAGGCACCCTCAATCACCGCTAAAGTCATGATTGTCGTGATGATCAGTCCGGCCAAGCCCACATAGGTTAAGCCTTTTGCTTGGGATGAGAATTGCTCTAAATAAATAAATGCCTGCTGATTAATGCCGCCTGGCATATAGGTATCCAAAAGCCAGGATCTAAAGGTATTTTTTACTTGAATTACGCGTGGGAGGTGGCCGATCAGTATGGTGGCGATCGTGACCATCGGCACCATGGATAAAGTTGTTGTAAATGCTAGGCTGGCTGCAATTTGCTTCAAATTTTGACCGCGATTACGCTCCCAGATCTCTTTAGCCAGAGAGAGCCATAATTGGGGGTTACGAATAAGGCGCATCGCCGTATCATAAGAGATCAATATGAGCCAACACGATATTTTAGTTTTGTACTACTCCCGTTATGGTGCAACCAAGGATCTGGCGCGCCTGATTGCCGAGGGTATCGAGAGCGTACCAGGGGCAAATGCCCGCTTGAGAACCGTGCCCCCCATTTCTGCGGTTTGTGAAGCTACTGAGGCAGCCGTTCCCCAGGATGGAGCGCCTTACGCTGAATATTCAGACCTAAAGGAGTGCATTGGTCTTGCTTTAGGGTCTCCGACTCGTTTTGGCAATATGGCAGCGCCGATGAAATACTTTTGGGACGGTAGTTCTTCAGAGTGGTTGAATGGCGCCTTAATTGGTAAGCCGGCCTGCGTCTTTACGAGTACCGGCAGCATGCATGGCGGTCAAGAAAGCACCCTCTTAACAATGATGATTCCACTGTTGCATCACGGCATGATGCTGATGGGCATTCCTTACAGCGAGCCTGACCTCATGTCTTCAAATACAGGCGGCAGTCCCTATGGAGTAACTCATCTCGCCCATGCCGATGGACGTGCGCCTATCAGCCCTGAAGAGCAGCGCCTAGCAAAGGCACAGGGTAAGCGTTTAGCTGAAGCTGCCTTAATGCTTTTTCAAAACAAAAGGTAATGCATTCAGCAGTCATCATGATAAAAAAGAGTCTCGACAAAAATCCATACCAACTTATAGCAACAGCTGCTTTTATTGATTTATTTATCTTGTGTGTCTGTTGGGAGTGGTTCGTCTCCCCTCTCCGACCTGGTGGATCCTGGTTAATCCTGAAAGGCATCCCTTTGCTATTCGCTATTCCTGGGATATGGAAAGGAAGGGTTTACACAATGCAGTGGGCCTCAATGTTGATATTGCTATATACAACCGAAGGCTTAGTTCGCATTCTCGAAACAGGTGCTAACTTTTGGCTTGCGCTCCTCGAAACTATTTTGTCGACCATTGGCTTTGTCTGTTTACTCATGTATCTAAAGCCCATCAAAAAAGAAGCTAAGGCTATAAAAAAGGCGGCTGCGGAGTAAAAATGCAAAACTTCATCAATCAGTTATCCACAGTCCTTGAGACAAAATATATTCTGACTCAAGCTGGGGATAAAGCGCCCTACTTAACTGATTGGCGTAAACGCTTTACGGGAAAAGCGCTTGCAGTTCTTTTACCTGGTAATGCTACTGAAGTAGCAAATATCGTCAAGCTCTGCGCCGCAAGCCAGGTTGCTATAGTCCCTCAAGGAGGACATACCGGCTTTTGTGGCGGCGCTACACCCGATAACAGCGGTAAGCAAGTCATCCTCAATCTCAAGCGCATGAATCAGATTCGTGAAATCGATATTGCAAATCAAACGATCACACTCGAGGCGGGATGTATTTTGCAAGCCGTGCAAGAAAAAGCTGCTGAGCAGGGATTTTTATTTCCCTTAAGTCTGGGTGCTGAGGGTAGTTGCATGATCGGCGGTAACTTAGCAACCAATGCCGGTGGAACTAATGTGTTGCGCTACGGTAATGCACGTGATTTATGTCTAGGTCTTGAAGTTGTTACTGCTAAAGGTGAGATTTGGAATGGCGTTAAAGGTTTGCGCAAGGACAATACGGGTTACGATTTGCGTGACTTGTTTATTGGATCTGAAGGTACTTTGGGAATCATTACTGCTGCAGTCATGAAGCTATACCCACTACCGATCTCTCAATGGACCACCCTTGTCGCATGTGAAACCATCGCCTCTTCAATTGCACTTTTAAATCTCTTTCAGAAACGGGCAACTTCACTTCTGACCGGATTCGAAATGATGACGCAGGAGTCATTGGATTTAAATGAGAAGCACTTTCCTCAGATGGCAAATCCCCTGCAAGGTAATCAACCATTTACCGTACTGATTGAATTGTCAGATCATGAGAGCGAGGATCATGTCAGGCAACTTCTGGAAACCATTTTGGAGGAAGCATTTGAATCAGGACTCATCAGCGACGCCGTTGTTGCCAGCAACTTAAGTCAAGCCAATGCTTTTTGGCATATGCGGGAACACATTACGCTAGCGCAAGCCGAAGAAGGCGCAAACCTCAAACATGACATCACCATCCCCCTCTCATCGCTTGATCGCTTTATCAAAGAAACCGATGCCTTGATGAGGACAAAGTTTCCGGGTGTCAGAATCATCAATTTTGGCCATTTAGGGGATGGAAACCTGCACTACAACATTGCCCCACCCTTGGGCACAGACCCCAAGACCTTCAATGAAATCAATGAAAAGCCCATTCATGAGCTCGTATATGCCCAGGTCGAGCGCTGTAATGGCTCCATTTCTGCAGAACACGGGGTAGGACAGCTCAAATTGGAGGGCTTAAGGGCTCATAAGGGTGAAGTTGCCCACGAGCTCATGAAGACCCTCAAAAGAGCTTTAGACCCCCAAAATATCCTTAATCCCCATAAAGTTGTCTCCATTTAAGAAAAACAGCTGTTTTTTTGATAAATATTTTGTAATTCGTGTCATCTCGACCGCTTTTCCATGCGTTGTATAGCCATGGAGGTGACAAATATGTCAACAAGACTCAAACGTTGGGCCCGCGCAATTCAAGAGATCGACTTGTCCACAAGGACGCCTGAAGTAGCTATTGGCTACCTGGACAGTAAATACCGAGATATTGCTTGGCGTTATATCCGGATCCTTGGCTTCGAACGTACTATTAGCTTCATGGCAAGCAATAACTTTCACCCTGAGTGATTGTTAAAAAACCCTAAATATTTGATTTATTTAGGGTTTTTTGTTTTAAAGCTGACTTGTTGAGTTTTTAGCCAAAAAATTTCCTGACCTCCGCCAGCAATACGTCAGGAATCTCTTCTGGTATGTAGTGACCGCTGGGAACAGCTTTTCCAGAAACATCCCTTGCCACAGCCCCCCAGTCCTCTAAGGGTTTAAAGCACTGGTTTACTAAGCCATGTTCACCCCACAACACCTTCAGTGGCATCTTCAACATCTTGCCTGCAGCACGATCGGAGCGATCGTGGATGAGGTCAGTCGTAGCAGCGGCTCGGTAATCTTCACACATAGCATGCATGCCTTCTGGATTGCTGGCCCCAGCCAAATACTCCGACCATCGATCTGGGGAAAATATTCCCGTACCCGCATGGCGACCCATATGATTTTTTAACCAAAACTCAGGATTAGCGCCGATTAAGGTTTCTGGAACTGGCTCTGGCTGTATCAGGAAGAACCAATGCCAATATCCCTTAGCAAATTCCATGGTGGTGTTCTCATACATGGTTAATGTTGGAGATACGTCTAGGACCATTAAGCGCAAAACACTTTCAGGAAAATCCATTGCCAGGCGATGAGAAACCCTTCCACCTCTGTCATGTCCAAGCAAGAAGAATTGATTAAAACCTAAACTTTTCATCAATGCATGTTGATCTGCGGCCATTGATCTTTTTGAATATGTTGAGTGATCAATTTTGCCGTGGGGCTTTGATGACGCACCATATCCCCTCAAGTCAGCAGCAACTACCGTAAAGTTTCTGGCTAACTCAGGAGCTACTTGGCTCCAGATGGCCTTCGTTTGGGGAAACCCATGGAGTAGCAACAATGGAGGACCGTTACCACCAATGAGATATGAGATATCAATTGAACCATCTTCAGAGTCAGTGGAAAATGTTTTAGTTTCAAAACCTGGAAAAGATACAGACATCATTAACCCAATAAAAAAGAGCCTCACAGGAGGCTCTTATATTTTAAATATCAACGATTAGCCATAGCCTGAATTTCAGCCACAGTTACATAACCTCTGTTGCTTGAGTCGATGTAACTAAAGTGGTCATAGATACGAGGCATGCAACCATTAGCTTCTTCTCTAGTTAACTTGCCATCATGATTGACATCGCATTTAGCAAATCGCTCAGCAATTTCTTTATCGCGAGATGCATCATCAGCCAAGGCTAATAATGGGATTGCTACCAGAGATGACAGGGCAATGGCGATTATTTTTTTAATGAGGGATTTCATGATGAAGACTTATTGACCAGTTGGCAATGGGTTGGCGGATGTTTCCATTGCTGAGCGGACCACTTTCTTCGCCATTGCAACAAATGAATCTGCAGATCCGGCGTTAGTCCTAAAGGATTCCCCTTGAATGGTAATCAAGCCTTCTCCTAATAATTGTTTTGATTGACTATCAGTTATTTTGCTCTCAACCAACAGCGCTGGTGTTTTGGAATTTACGCCACCAGCATAAGCAGCTGCATTCATTGCCAAACCAATTGGGGTGAAATTCCAGGGTTGCAAACTATCGGCTGAACTTTCCGCGCCAGTGATGCCAACAGAGATGCGCGCAACACCAGGTCCTGGTTTATTAACTAACTTGATGGTGCCGCGAGAATTAACAGCCTCAACCATAGAGGCCTGTAGTGCGGCTTTTGCCTTATTAATATCATCCATGCTGACTGACTTGGTGGCATTTTGATTCAGGTAAATCGGGTCCAAGATTACTGCGGTGTATGAACCAGGGTTCACACCTGAAATACGGTATCTCCAAATACGAGTATCTTTATCGCTGCTAGCCATTGGAACTAAAAGATTGTAATCAGGCAAGAAGCCCGATCTAGGCATGGATTCTGTTGCTAATTTAGGTGCATTGCTACATGCAGCCAAAGTCATTGCCGTAGCAAATGTTGCTAACAGCACTTTCATTTTATTCATGGCGATTCCGAGTGATGGGTTAAGTTACCTTGTAAGACTTCTATTAATAAAGATGATCATACCTTTATCAATTTAGTCCGGGGCTGGACAGGGCATGGTTCCGCCCGTCTTTTTATGAATCTGGGGCTTACATCCAACTTGAGATCGAGTCGTCTGGGTTGACCCTACTGGCACAGATGTTGAAATATTATTTAATGGTGCCTGCATTGAAGTTGCTGCCGTTGGAGATGAAGTGATTGGAGCACTTACTACCGGAGCCGACTTTGCTGGCGCTAAACCAACCTCTCTATAAAAAGACTTATCCGAGCCAGGGCAAGGCATTAAAGCACCTGTTTTAGAGTTAACAACTTCTTTACATTGAGGATTGGCCTCAAGGCGTGCCTCTAACTTAGCGGTAGAGCACGAACAAAGAATTAAGACCGAGCCAATTAGACATGTACTAATCTTGATCAAATGAATATTCATCGAAGCATTCTATGACAATGCAGCCTAAAGGTGACCATAAATGATTGGAGCTTTGAAAGCTATGGTGCGAACGGTGGATATCTGGCCTGCCCAGCACGATTCGAACGTGCGACCTACGCCTTAGAAGCTTTAAAAATGAGCTAAATCAATAGCAGAAACAATGACTTAAGCCTTACTAGATCAGGCGTGGCATACGCACCGAGATCATTGGAATCATGTGGAATTGAATGGTTTTGATATGGCATCTACAGAAGTGAAGTCAGTTAAACCGACGCTGGATGGTGTCGTGTTACGTGACAGTCAGTTACTCTGCATCGCCCGACCCACCAGTTATACGAAGGGATCACAGCAATGTGGTCCCTTTTCTTTTGGGTGGATGGAATTTATTAGCAACTGTATAAACTCAATAGAAGATCTATCGGGCCGTAATGGGTCAGGATGGTAGGCGCCAGGTGACCGTTTGAGCTATGAGCGTCTCGAAACACGACAGTTTGTCGGTTTACCCGACAAACTGGGCAACGCCCCCATTTCGAGTCACTTAAAGCAACATCAATCTATCCTAAGCAGATATTCAAGAGTGATGAGGTTCTGGAAAGGGCTTAACTTGCTAACAATCCTTTTTTCTCAATAAACTCAATAATTCCTTTAAGCCCATCGCCTGACTTTATGCTACCCATAATAAATGGTCGATCACCACGCATCTTTTTGGCGTCTGACTCCATTATGGGTAAGGAGGCTCCAACATAAGGTGCAAGATCGGTCTTATTGATTACCAATAAATCAGAGCGTGTAATTCCAGGCCCGCCTTTACGAGGAATCTTTTCCCCTCCAGCTACATCAATCACATAAATCGTCAAGTCAGAAAGCTCTGGGCTGAAAGTTGCCGCTAAATTATCACCACCAGACTCAATAAAAATAATATCTACATCTGGATACTGATTCTGCATACGGTCAACGGCTTCTAAATTGATAGAGGCATCCTCTCTAATGGCGGTATGAGGGCAACCACCTGTCTCAACCCCCATGATTCGCTCTGGATCTAAAGCACCTGCAACAGTAAGTAAACGCTGATCTTCTTTAGTGTATATATCGTTGGTAATCACTACCAAGTCATACTGATCACGCATTGCTTTACAAAGCATCTCGAGCAAAGTTGTCTTGCCTGAACCTACAGGGCCACCAATACCAACTCTTAAAGGGGGATTTTTTTTAGTTCTCATCATTTCTTTTGTCTATGAACGGAATAATCGGGAATACTGAGTCTCGTGCCTGGAAGAAAGGATAGCCAACATTGGTGAAAAATTGTCAACCATCGATAAACCAGATTTAGCTCTTTGTTCAGCCTGCTCAACCATTTCAGGAACAAGCAAGCGAAGCTTTGTTAAGGCATGCTGCCCTGCTACTTGACCCAGCGGTATAGCTTTTAAAGAAGCTGCTACTTGGTTTTCTATCCATGAGAATGCATAAGCTGCAAGCCCATTCTTTGACTGTATATTTAGATGAAAACAGGCATAGCTATGGGCCGTCAATAATGACAAAGGTTTGATTGCGGATAATTTAGTAAGGTATTCGCTACCCCAACCCAAAGACTGAGCAATTTGCAATAAAGACCAACCCATCTGCTCAGTTTCTGATCTGAGCTCTGAGGTTTCGCGACTGGCTAAGAAATAGTCGTTCAGACTTTGGGCGGAATCAATATCATTTTTTGCCCATGCCTCATAACTGAGAAGCCAAAGTGGGGCTTCAGATCTGACAAAGACGCCTAAAAATACATCTTTTATCCATGCTTCTGCAGTAAGAGCATCGTTTACCAAGCCAGAATCAATGGCAGCTTCTAAGCCCTGAGAATAGCTATATCCACCGATTGGCAATGCTGGTGATGCCAACTGCATCAATGCAGTGATTTCGTTTAGATCAATGCTCATGTGAATGATCATGATCGCCGTGATGATGGTGAGAGCATCCATGCCCATGAACATGTGGCTTCTCATGTTCGGCATACACTTTTTGAGCTAAGGCATAGTCGCTATCAAATGTCTCAGCATGACTATGGCGATGTCCACCTCCATACGCACCTGTTTCAGGCTCAAACGGGGCAAATTCATGCTTAGACTCCAACCCCAATTGATGAATCATGCCCTCTAACACTGAGTCAAGCTCAATCCTCAAGAATCCCAAGCCCACCTGAACAGGAATATGTCGATTACCTAAGTGGTAAGCAGCCCTCATCAGCTGATGTGCGTCGGTAGAGGCAATTGTTATTACCTCTTGATCCGCCGCGGAGATTCGAATCATGGATCCATCATCTGCAATCAAAATATCATCACTTGCCAGCACATTACCTCTTGGCAGAAAAAAGTGTGCCTCGCGACCATCGGAAAGTATTTCTGAAAAACGGCTTTTATTGCGTACCTCAAATGGCAACTTTAGTTCGAGCGCTCTAGCAATAACTGCTTTGGCTAAGCCCTGTCCTTTGGGGATGATTTTCTCAACGCGAATTGGTTCTGACATAATTTTTCCTAGAACAAGAAATATCGTTGAGCCATTGGTAATACTTTTGCTGGCTCACAAGTTAATAGTTCGCCATTTGCTATCACTTGGTAGGTTTCTGGATCTACGGAGATATTTGGCTGCCAATCGTTGTGGACCATATCTGCCTTGGTGATAGATCGACAATTCTTTACCACCTCAACTTGCTTCTCTAATCCATAAGCATCGCGAATATTGGCATTCATAGCCGATTGAGAAATGAAAGTTAATGAGCTATGACGTATCCCTTGGCCAATGCCCGCAAACATATTTCGGTAATGAACGGGCTGCGGCGTTGGAATAGATGCGTTTGGATCGCCCATAGCCGCTGCCGCAATAGACCCACCCTTTAATATTAATGAAGGCTTGACGCCGAAGAAGGCAGGCTTCCAAAATACTAAATCCGCATACTTACCGACCTCAATAGACCCAACAACATGAGAAATGCCATGGGTAATGGCAGGATTAATGGTGTACTTAGAGATGTAACGCTTGACTCGGAAGTTATCGTGACGATTTGTATCACCCGGAAGCAAACCACGCTGTACTTTCATCTTGTCAGCAGTTTGCCAGGTACGAATAATTACCTCACCCACGCGACCCATCGCTTGAGAATCTGATGAAAGCATCGAGAATGCGCCTAAGTCATGCAAGATATCCTCAGCAGCGATGGTTTCACGACGAATACGCGATTCTGCAAAGGCAATATCTTCAGCAATAGATGCATCAAGATGATGGCACACCATCAGCATATCCAAATGCTCATCTAATGTATTAACCGTAAATGGTCTGGTGGGGTTAGTTGAGGATGGCAATACATTTGACTCGCCACATGCACGAATAATGTCAGGGGCATGACCACCTCCTGCGCCCTCGGTGTGATAAGTGTGAATAGTGCGCCCCTTAAATGCAGCTAAGGTTGTCTCTACAAATCCAGACTCATTTAAAGTGTCGGTATGAATTGCCACCTGAGTATCAGTTTCATCAGCAACACCCAAACAACAATCAATCGCTGCTGGCGTAGTCCCCCAGTCTTCATGCAACTTCAATCCAATTGCGCCTGCATCAACTTGCTCTCGTAATCCAGCTGGCAAGCTAGCATTGCCTTTACCCAATAGGCCAATATTCATAGGATATGCATCGATGGATTGCAACATTCTTTGAATATGCCAAGGACCAGGCGTGCAAGTAGTTGCAAAAGTACCAGTTGCTGGGCCCGTACCGCCACCAATCATGGTGGTTACCCCAGACATTAAAGCCTCTTCAATTTGCTGCGGACAAATAAAGTGGATATGAGTATCAATACCACCCGCGGTCACTATCATTCCTTCGCCAGCAATAATTTCGGTACCAGGGCCAATGACAGAAGTAATCCCCGGTTGAATATCTGGGTTACCAGCCTTACCAATATTAGATATTCTGCCATTTTTAATAGAGATATCAGCTTTGATAATGCCCCAGTGATCAATGATTACCGCATTGGTAATAACGGTATCGGCACAGTCCTTTGACTCGCGTTGACTTTGACCCATACCATCACGAATGACTTTACCACCGCCAAATTTGACTTCTTCGCCATAGATAGTGAGGTCCTTTTCAACCTCAATCATGAGGCCGGTATCCGCCAGTCTTAAACGATCACCTACAGTAGGGCCAAACATTTCAGCATAGGCTTGACGACCAATCTTAGCCATTAGAGACCTCCCATAACGCGGCCAGCAAAGCCATAAATCTTCTTCTCACCAGCCACCTCTACAAGCTCAATAGTGCGCTTTTGGCCTGGCTCAAAACGCACAGCAGTGCCTGCAACAATATTTAATCGCATGCCCTTCGTTTTATCGCGATCAAATAACAGGGCATCATTTACTTCAAAGAAGTGAAAATGGGAACCTATTTGAATAGGACGATCGCCACTATTAGAGACTTCAATTGAAAGTGTTTTTCGGCCAACATTCAACTCAATATCTCCAGGCTCTACAAACATCTGCCCTGGAATAAAGCGTTGGCTATTTGCACTCGATGGCGAACTCATGTCGATGCTCCGCCAAGCAGTGCAAAGGAAAGCTGACTGATTAATACCCAGCCGTATATAACACTAGCAAATCCAGTCACTCTTGCAAAGATCGCCGTCTTTTCCTTAAGGAGATTGACTAATAGAGCGCCCGATAAATGCAAAATCCCAGTTGCCAAAATCAAGCCGGCCATATCTTGTGCCACTAAGGAAGCTCCATAGGATCCATTTGAAAATAATTCAGCGTGGGCAAACCCATGAAATATTCCAAAAAAACTAATTAAGGCAAGGATTGCATTATTGGAGTACTGGCGCTGTACAAGCAACAATAATCCCATTGCAATTACAGAAGCAGCGATTCCAAATTCAAAGATATGAAGAGATAAATTACTTAGGCCAGCAAATACCCCAAGACACATGCCTAATATAAAAACACAAGGCCCAAGCCAGATTTTTTTCAGCATGAAAGCACTCCAAAATCCTACGAGCACAATGACTAAAAAATGATCAAAGCCACTAAATGGATGCATCAGACCCGATAGGAAACTAACCGAAGTTTCATGTCCTGGGTGGGCATAAACCAAATTTGAAGATAGAACTCCGATCAATCCAGCAAAAGCTAACAATATTTTTTTTATATGAAGACTCATTTGTATTGCTCCTAAACAATCGGGTTATGAACTGTGACTAATTTTGTTCCATCAGGAAATGTTGCCTCAATCTGAATATCTGGAATCATTTCTGGAACCCCTTCCATGACATCTTCGCGACCTAGTATCGCTTGCCCTTCGTGCATCAGTTGTGCGACCGTTTTGCCATCACGCGCACCCTCCATAATCGCAGCGCTAATTAAAGCGACTGATTCCGGATAGTTCAACTTGAGGCCTCGAGCCTTTCTGCGCTCCGCTAAGAGTGCCGCTGTGAATATTAGTAATTTATCTTTTTCGCGTGGAGTTAATTCCATATCTCACCTATAACAATCCTAAGAAGCCCAAAGCCGTAATGGCTGAGCTGGCACACCATGAACTATCGGTCTTAATTTAGACCATACATCAATCATAAAATTTCTAGCTATCTCCATATCATTAGAGACTGCCCTCACCAAAAAGACGCCTTGTGGCATCAACGTCACCCCAGCCCGTAATGAATCAGTCCAAGGCATTATCTGAGCAAAGGTTTCAACTAAATTAGCTGAGCAACTTGGTCCTACGGCCCATAGAGTTGCACAAACAGGCCAAGACCCTAGTTGAGGTAAAGATCTGGAGTATTGATCTTCGGCATCGATATGCCCGTTCTCGATCCAAATTAACTTTCCATCACGCCTTATTTCATTGAGCATATGAATGTGGCCACTAGACCATTCCTCGCCAGAGGCATGGCGTCCTAACATCAGGGCGTCCCAACCAATAAATGAAGCATTCGATGAAAGGCTCAGCCTGGTAATAACGTTAGAGTTAGCGCCTTTAAAAAAAAGATTCTCTTGAGGTAGCCAATCTAATTTTGCATTCTCACCCAGCTCAAATTGAATATTTTGAGTAGCAAGATTTTTAAATGATTTGTACCATTTAGTGGCACTTGGAGTAGATAGAACCACATGACTACCCTTACCAACAGCAACCTGGATATCTAAGGTATCTCCGCCTGCGATACCTGCTGGCGGGTGAATGATGACCGTGTGGCAAATATCATCACCTTCGGGATATAAAGCTTTTTGAACTCGCAGTGGCCCCTCATGCAAACTTTTCTTTAATACAGTGCCAATTACAGTGCGCTCATAAGATAGGCTCAGTTTGGCTAGCCAACTAGGACTTAGAGACCTAAATAGCTGTTTTACTGCGTTATCTGGAGCCAAAAACATGTGGATAAACCATTTCAGTGAATTCAGCATCCACTTTAAACCGAAATCATCTCCTGAACACCATTGAGATCCATATCAGCACCTTTGCCTTGCGCGACGACTTCACCGCGGCGCATCACGATATAGTTATCTGAGAGCTCTTTTGCAAAGTCGTAATACTGCTCTACTAATAAAACAGTGATGCCCATCTCATCGACTAATTTACGAAGACAGCGCCCAATGTCCTGAATGATAGATGGCTGGATACCCTCGGTAGGCTCATCCAAAATGATCAACTCTGGCTGAGACATCAATGCACGCCCAATTGCTAACTGCTGTTGTTGGCCACCTGACAAATCACCGCCCCGACGCGCCTTCATATCCGACAGAATTGGAAATAGCTCGTAAATATATCCAGGGATATTTTTTGGGCTTGAGAATTTTGCCGCTCCAATGAGCAAGTTTTCTTCGACTGTGAGTCTTGGGAAAATTTCTCGACCCTGAGGAACATAGGCAAATCCACCGTCCACCCGAGACCACGGGGGTAGATTGGCCAATTCTTTTCCATCCCAAGCAATCGAGCCAGTCTTTAGTTTCACCACACCCATAAGCGATTTGAGCAAAGTGGTTTTGCCAACGCCATTTCGCCCAAGCAAACTGGTTAACTGACTCTTGGGGACTTCAAAATTCACATTACGCAAAATATGGCTTCCGCCATAATATTGATTGAGATCTTTGACGATAAGCATGATTAACGCCCTAAATACGATTCGATTACGCGTTCATCACGCTTTACTTCATCCAAAGTGCCCTCGGCTAGAACTGAACCTTCAGCCAATACAGTCACCTTACCTTTTGGGCCCGCTAAAGCAGCAACAAATTCCATATCATGCTCAACTACCATCATCGAGCATTGACCACGTAATGAATTTAGAAGCTCAGCTAAGCGCATTGTTTCTTCGTCCGTCATCCCTGCAACGGGCTCATCAAGCAATAACAGCTTGGGCTGCTGCATTAGAAGCATACCAATCTCTAAGCGTTGCTTTTGACCGTGAGAAAGAAGGCCAGCTTCACGATAAGCTTCTGACTCTAACTGTGTAAGGGCAAGCACTGATTCCATCAAACGACGGCCCTCTAGATCTACTTTAGCAATCAAGGAGTGATGCCATGATTTATCTCCAGCCATCGCCAATTCAAGATTTTCCCAAACAGGGTGATTCTCAAATACCGTGGGCTTTTGAAATTTACGGCCAACGCCAATTTGGGCAATTTGTGGCTCGTTCATGGTCATAAGATCAATGGTCGAACCTAAATAAACGGAGCCATCAATATCGGCAATGTTAGAGCGAGTTTTACCGGTAATGACATCCATTAAGGTAGTCTTACCGGCGCCATTGGGCCCAATCACACAGCGCAGTTCGCCGACATCAATCGTCAATGACAATTTATTAATGGCCTGAAAACCGTCAAAATTGACCGATAGATCATCCACATAGAGGATTCCAGTATGAGAAGTATCGATTCCCTTCTCAAGAAAGTGAGCGCTCATTTTGACCCACCCTTCTTAACAACGAATTTGTGATAGATACCCAGCAATCCATTCGGTAGAAACAAGGTCACCAATACAAACATCATTCCTAAGAAAAACAGCCAATATTCTGCAAAGTTAGTGGTAAAAAAACTCTTAGCCCCGCTCACCGCAAATGCGCCAATAATTGGACCTAGCAAGGTGCCGCGGCCACCTACTGCTACCCAGATCGCCATCTCAATCGAGTTTGTTGGAGACATCTCTCCAGGATTAATGATGCCCACCTGCGGAACGAATAAAGCTCCAGCAATGGCGCATAGGATGGCAGATAGAACCCAAATAAAGAGTTTGTAACCTAAGGGGTTGTACCCACAAAACATCAAACGAGATTCTGCATCCCGTACCGCTGTAATCACCCTTCCCATTTTTGAGGTCACCAGGGCTCGGCAAAGAATAAAACTGCCCAACAGGACTAAGAAGGTAACAATGAAAAGTGTGACGCGAGTACTTGGCGCGCTGATGGAGTAACCCAATATCCGCTTAAAGTCCGTGAAACCATTGTTGCCACCAAAGCCCGTTTCATTCCTAAAGAAAAGAAGCATAGCGGCATATGTTAATGCCTGCGTAATGATGGAGAAGTAAACCCCTTTAATTCTGGAGCGAAAAGCAAAGTAACCAAATACCCAGGAAATCGCTCCAGGAACCAGAATCAACATCAAAAGCATCCACCAAAAGTGTTCGCTCCCCTTCCAGAACCAAGGCAACTCTTTCCAGTCTAAGAAAACCATGAAGTCAGGTAATTCGCTTTTGTATACACCTTCAGTTCCTATCTGGCGCATGAGATACATGCCCATGATGTAACCGCCAATAGCAAAGAACAATCCATGCCCCAAACTCAATATTCCGCAGTAACCCCAAACCAAATCAAGCGCTAAGGCCGCAATTGCAAAGCACATAATCTTGCCAATTAAACTAAGCGCATAAGCAGACATGTAGAACATACTAGTCTCGGGAACCAGCAAAGAAAATATTGGCACACCAATTAATACGCACAGTGTCAATGCTGCTAAGGCAATATAGGCACGCTTGCTGAGTATGGATTCACGCTCAGGAATTGCCAAACTAAAGCTAGATGAAGGAGCAAGCTTTCTAATATCCATATTAATCAACGCTCCTGCCTTTCAGTGCGAAGAGGCCTTGAGGACGTCTTTGGATAAAAATAATAATGAACACTAAGATAGCAATCTTGGCCAATACGGCGCCAATAAATGGCTCTAATAATTTGCTGGTGATACCAAGTCCAAATGCACCATAAATAGTGCCTGCAAGCTGACCTACTCCACCGAGTACCACCACCATGAAGGAATCAACAATATAGCTTTGACCAAGATCGGGACCTACGTTACCAATCTGTGAGAGGGCTACACCACCAAGACCGGCAATGCCTGCGCCAAATGCAAAGGCATACATATCCACGCGCACTGTTTTGACACCCACGCATGCAGCCATAGTCCGGTTTTGAGTAACCGCCCTGACGAAAAGCCCTAGACGAGTTTTGTTTAATACTAGCCAAGTCACGATTACTACCGCAATCGCAAAAGCAAAAATAATGATCCGGTTATAGGGCACAACCAAGTTAGGTAGTACCTGCATGGCACCAGACATCCACGTTGGATTAGCCACCTCGACATTTTGAGCGCCAAAAATAGTTCTGGTCATCTGAATCATCAGCAAACTGACGCCAAAGGTGGCTAATAAGGTTTCTAGCGGACGACCATATAAAAATTTAATGACCGTTCTTTCGATCAAAATACCCACTAAGGCGGCGGCAATAAAAGCAACCGGCAAAGCGAATAACAAATACCAATCTAAATAGCCAGGAGCATATTGCCTGAAAAATCCTTGTACAACATAAGTTGCATAAGCACCAACCATCAGGAATTCACCGTGCGCCATATTGATGACGCCAATCAAGCCATAAGTAATCGCCAAGCCCAAAGCGCAAAGTAACAAAATACTTCCATAACTAAACCCAGCGATCACATTACCCAGGATTTCGCCGCTAAACTCAGACTTCTTAATTTTGGCTAAAGCCTTTTCAGCCGCCTCTTGCACTGGGCCACCCTCTTTTGCCAAAGGCGCCAGCAATGCAGCAACTTGTGGATCACCACTATCGCCTAAGAGTTCAATTGCCTTTAGTTTTGATTCTTGATTGTCGGATTGCAAAGCAAGGAGCGCCCAGAGCTTCTGTACTTTTGGCTTGAGCGCAGGATCCTTTTCGGTAGCCAGTAAGTTTTCAACCAATGGGAAGGTGTCTGGCTCGGGATCCTTGATTAAAGAGTCGACTGCCTTAGCGCGAATCTGTGGATCTGCAGAAGCTAGCTGTAAACCTAGCAAGGCATTATCAACTTTACCGCGCAGTTGATTATTCAGAATAACGTCTTGCAGTTCATCCGGCTTCACTGAAACACTTAGTCCGGTTAAGGGATCTAAATATTGATCGCCCTTTTGAACTACAACACCTTGGGGCGACAAGAAAAGGCTTTCTGCACTGAGAGCCTGAAGAATTTCTAAGGCTTCGGGACTACCCTCTTTAGATAAATTTTGGACCACTTTAACTTTGGCATCAAAGTTATCACTAAACAGGGGCTTTAAATCTGCAACATTAATTTTTGCAAAAGTAATCCCACATGCCAATACACAAGCAGCAGAAAGGATTAGTTTTGAAAAGATTGGAAATTTCATGGTGATTGTGAAAACCCTCCCCCAATTGAGGGAGGGTATTTCTATTGAAAATTACTGTACTGAATCAGGCTTGCCTGCATTACCGTCGATATACTGACTCCATGGTTTGGCTGGAATAGCTGTTGGAGTTTTGTAGATTACGTTGAATTGTCCGTCTGCCTTGATTTCACCAATCATGACTGGCTTAGACAAATGGTGATTAGCCCCCATCACCTCAAGATAACCACTTGGAGTGTTAAGTTTTTGACCAATCATTGCTTTACGAACAGCATCAACATCGGTTGTGCCCGCTTTCTCAACAGCCGCTTTCCACATCAAGATGCCGGTACGGCTAGCTTCCATTGGGTCATCTGTCAAAGGCTTGCTAGCCCCTGGCAACTTTTTCTCTACAGAGTAAGCAGCCCACTGTTTTTTCCACTCGTCATTGACTGGGTTCTTAACTGACATGAAGTAATTCCATGCAGCCAATTGACCGACCAACGGCTTGGTATCAACGCCACGCAATTCCTCTTCACCAACAGAGAATGCCACTACTGGAACATCTTTCGCTTTCAAGCCCGCATTACCCAATTCCTTGTAGAAAGGAACGTTTGAGTCGCCGTTAATAGTAGAAACAACTGCTGTCTTGCCGCCTTGAGAGAACTTCTTGATATTGGCAACAATAGTTTGATAGTCTGAGTGGCCAAATGGTGTATATGTTTCTTGAATATCATCATCTTTAACGCCTTTAGATTTCAAGAATGCACGCAAGATCTTATTGGTTGTGCGTGGATATACATAGTCAGTACCCAAAAGCACCCAACGCTTAGCCCCGCCACCTTCTTTACTCATCAAGTACTCAACCGCTGGAATAGCCTGTTGATTTGGCGCTGCGCCAGTGTAGAAAACGTTACGAGACATTTCTTCGCCTTCGTACTGCACGGGGTAAAAGAGTAAGCCATTGAGCTCTTCAAAAACTGGCAGTACAGATTTACGTGATACGGAAGTCCAGCAGCCAAAAACAACCGAAACCTTATCTTTAGTTAAAAGCTGTCGAGCCTTTTCAGCAAATAATGGCCAATTGGAAGCTGGATCAACTACTACTGGCTCTAATTTACGACCCAATACGCCGCCGCTTTTATTAATCTGGTCAATCACCATCAAATCCATATCTTTAAGTGATGTTTCAGAGATCGCCATTGTTCCGGATAGTGAATGCAAAATACCAACCTTAATTGGCTCCTTGCTTTGAGCCATCGCCAAATGACTTAAACCTGTAAAACTCAAAGCCGCAGCCAAAGCTGACAACTTCAAAATTGATCTACGCTTCATGTCTCACCTCTTGAGTAAATTAATCAGTTGGGCACATATAACCACTGCCTGCATTGATTAGAGGATGTTTCATGTTGGTGCAAATTCAAATAATCACCAAAACAGAGCGCCTGCACCAAAATAAAGCGTCATCAAATTAAGAATTGCACTAAGAATAGGAATTTATGCCATTACAAAGGGGATGGCGCGATAGTAGCCGAAGTAAAGCAATTGCTGGTTAATCAACTGCAACATCCTTTGGCTTTGGTACCTAAGACAGCATTAGCTCATCCTGCTGATTCAGCTGAATACACCTTGTTAATTGGCAAGATGCTAGCTAGTGGTCAAACGCAAGTCTTAAGCGTAGTACCAGCCTCTACCACTGCCATGATTGAGCAAGCCATACGCAAAATAGCTCAAGAGTTAGTCAATAAGGTGGAAGAGCACGTCAAAGCCCAAGCAGAACTTGCAGCGCAAGCGGCAATTAGTGAGGCCGCAAACCAAGCCTTCTTCAAAGAAATGGCTTAAGTAATTGATCAATTAACAGGGGTTTAGGACTGATCAACCTCCCCTGCTTTTTACACTTCATAAAGGAAATACTATGAGCTTTGCATACAAGTACGCACCCAAAACCCTTGAGGATGTGGTGCTGGGCAGTAATAGCCTAAAAGCAAAATTGGCTGATTACATCAATGGCAGGGATTTAAAACCTTTGATTTTGCATGGCGGCTTTGGAACTGGCAAAACCACGATTGCCAATCTATTGCCCGATGCTATTGAAGGTAAGCCTGCTGAAATCACCCGCTTAAAGGCAGTGGAATTTAGCTCCATAACGGATGTGACTGAAGTATTTGGTGGTCCACCCATGTTTTATAAGCTATTTACTACCAATGATCAAAAGCGCACTTATGTGTTGTCTAACGAGATCAATTTCACCCTAAAAGCAGCCATTGCCTTTAGAGATATCGTTGATGACATGGTCGGTCATACGCAGTTCATCTTTACAACGAACTACATTGATCAAGTGGATATGGCATTGCGTGATCGCAGTTCATGTTTGATGGTGCCTTCAGTAACCGCTAAAGACTGGTTATCTCGGGCGCAGTGGATCTTGCAGCAAGAAGGCATCGCCCTACCCGATGATCAACTACTCAAAGTCCTATCAGCACAGTTACAAGTGAGCTCAAGTAATCGCAAGTTATTAGAGCGTCTCGAACACTTTGTTAGATCCGTACGCAATCCACCAAGTAATCCCGGTGGAGTAATTGCAGAAGTACCAACGCCTGAGCCAATTAACCCGCTCATAGCAGCTTAAGCTAATTTGGCGGCCGCCATCATAGGAGTGAGCTTTGAGTAATGTTTTTCAATCATCAGTGTCGAAGTACCCATTTGCCTAGCTAAGGTATGTATATCAATACCTTCAGCTAGAGCAAAGGTTGCATAAGTATGGCGTAGGCTATACAGGGTTCTGTTTTTACCAGCAGCATCCTTTAGTAAGTTAGATTCAAGCATTAGCCGCTCAAAGACATCATCTAGACTATGCGGAGCATCCCCTTCGGGAAATACAAATACTTTCTTATCCAATTTGGCCTCAATCACAGCCTCTAGGTTCTTATAAGGTAGCTTTTGCCAAGCAATTAATCGCTCTAAAGCCTCAGTCACAAAATGTCTTGCTATTAGGTATCTAGGGCCCGTTTTGCCTGATACCCAAATTCTTAGGTAACGCTGCTCACCAATCCAATGCCACTGTAGGCTACGCCAGCGGATTGGCATACTCTCCGTTCCTTGTCTAATGCCTGTTCCTAACAAGAGCTCCACATACACACGGCAAAGCCTTCTCATATGGTTACTGCGCTGATTGCGGCCAAATCGTTCCCAGTCCCGCATGTATTCCAGTAAGTAATTGACCTCCTGTTGATTAAATGCAGGCCTAATTTCTGCCCTATCGGCATTAACCTCCAACAAGGGAATGGTGCGATTTCGATGGATTAAGCCCTGATCCCTGGCTCGCTCAATTACTCGCTTATAAAGCCCCGCATGACGCCTTTGGGTATAGGTCTTGGGATTCTTACCCATCTGGGATATGCGCCACGCCACATAGTCATCCACAAGCTCTTGGGTTATGTCATTAATCTGATAATTACCAAAGAATGGGATCAAGTACTTGGTGTAGATGTGTATGTAATCAACATGGGTACGTTTATTGGGATTGGCCTGGACTACTCGGGCAGCCATAGCCAGCTCTTGTGTGGCCAATTGGCGAAAGGTACGAGTCTTAATGGCTAGATCACTGGCTAGCTTGACCTTGACTGTTTCATAGATGGCAATGGCTTGGGTTGTGGCTTCGGCCACTTGATCGGATCCAGTACTGGCCGAATGCCAAGCGCCAGTAGACAACTTAAAACGGCATTGCCATTGGTGACTACTAGGTCTTTTGTAGAGGGTGACGGCACCATCAAGGAGTTTGATGGGCTCTTCACCAGTGATAGCAGTGGAAAATAGCAGGGATAAATTATTCATTACAAGTGTCTCGAAACACGACACTAGTTAGCTTAATTTCAGTATTACGTTTGTGCGACCTGAATTATTTAGAGTCCGTTAAACCAACGGTACAGCGTTAGGGATGCGATGGACTGTTGCTGATCAGAAAACAGCCGTTCACCCTACTTGCTAATGGCAGACTCAAATCGACCGAGGCTGTGTAAAAACCCCCAATAATCTCCCTGTTTTTGTAAACACCTAAGCACCCTCAAACGTTAATTAAGTATCACTAATTAACGGATGTTCATGAAGATGAAACGATTCATTACTGGCCAA
>NZ_JACVPV010000018.1:0-1601 GCF_018881675.1 Polynucleobacter sp. P1-05-14
CAAGATCGAACCCAAAGTACGCTGTTACCAGAGTTACTTGATGAGTACATCACCGAAGAAAACCCCGTACGCGTCATTGACCTCTTTGTTGACCAGCTTGATTTAGCCAGCTTAGGTTTTGAAGGAGTAGCTCCTGCTGATACTGGTAGGCCGTCCTATCATCCTGCAGTGCTGTTGAAGTTGTATGTTTATGGATACCTTAACCGTATCCAATCGACTCGTCGCCTTGAAACCGAAGCGCTACGTAATGTTGAACTCATGTGGCTCATTACCCGCTTAGCCCCGGACTTTAAAACCATCGCGAACTTCCGTAAAGAGAACGGCAAAGCCATCCGTAAAGTCTGCGCCCAGTTTATTGAACTGTGCCGCCAGATGAATCTCTTTACCGACGCGATGGTGGCAGTCGATGGCAGTAAGTTCAAAGCAGTGAACAGCTCCGATCAGAACTTCACCCAGGCCAAGATCCAGCGGCGCATCCAAGAAGCTGAAGCTAGTATTGCGCAGTATTTAAAAGACTTAGAGGCGGCTGATCTGCGTTCACCTGCAGGGTCCACGCCACATCAAGTTCGGTTGGCTGAGCGTATCGAGTTGTTTAAAGCCCAGATGGCGCAGCTACAAGCTATTGAAGAAAAAGTGCAAGCCGCTCCAGATAAACAGGTCTCCATGAGTGATCCCGATGCTCGGTCGATGCAACACCGTGGTGGCGGTATCGTGGGCTATAACGTACAGGCAGCCGTGGACACGAAGAACCATCTCATCGTTGCCCATGAACTCACCAATGTCGGTCATGATCGCAGTAGCCTAGCCAAGATAGCAAACCAAGCGAAAGAGGCGCTGCAAGTAACGCAGCTGACGGTAGTGGCGGACAAGGGTTACTACAGCGGGCAAGAGATTAAAGACTGCATGGACTTGGGTGTGACTCCCATCATGCCTAAATGTAAAACGTCTAGCAATAGATCTCACGGCCTGTTTGATAAGAATGACTTTATCTACCATCCCGATAAAAATGAATACGAGTGCCCTGCAGGAGAGGCATTAATAGAGCGCTTTAAAACGGTAGAACATGGCAAGAATCTGATTGCCTACTGGAGCTCCAACTGTAAAACCTGCACCCTAAAGCCCCAGTGCACTACCGGAACAAACAGAAGGGTCAAGCGCTGGGAACATGAAGCCGTGCTCGATCAAATGCAGGGCAACCTAGAGGCCATGCCCGATGCCATGAAGATCCGAAGATGCACCATTGAGCATACCTTTGGAACCTTAAAGAGTTGGATGGGGGCTACACACTTCCTCACCAAAACCAAAGAGAACGTCAGCACGGAAATGAGTCTGCATATCCTGGCTTACAACCTCAAACGGGTCATGAAGATCATGGGCGGTAGCAATCTGATGAAGGCGATGGCGACATAAGGCGAAAGCCTTACTCAATCTGTAATAAACAGGCCTGAGTAACGCCTCTACGAGGCGTTACTAAAAAATCACAAATTACCAAAACAGAATTGCTGGCTCAGCCAGAAGCGTTTGATTGAAGGCCAAAACCCGTGTACACGCTTTAAATCTAAATCAATGGAAGTATTTTGGGTTTTTACACAGCCTCGGCC
>NZ_JACVPV010000019.1:0-8511 GCF_018881675.1 Polynucleobacter sp. P1-05-14
TGAAATATCAAAGCTGCCGTTATCCACTACGCCCCTGGAGGTGGCAATCGAACCGGTACCAGATAGTGCTAAGGTAGCCCCGGTATCAATCGTGGTAGTGCCGGTGTAAGTGTTGGTGCCCGTGAGGGTTACTGTTCCATTACTAGCAGCGCTATTGGTAATCGATAAGCTGCCAGGAACCCCAGAAGCGTCATCTGAAAATACCCCTGTAAAAGTGGAGGCTAGTCCATTGGCATTGATCAAACCACCATTAGTGGTTATGGTGAAGTTACCGCCGTAGGTATTTGCCACATCCACCAATAATGTTCCACCATCAAAACGATTATTAAAGTTTGGACTTACCCCGCTCACGATACTAGAGGCAATATTAGTGCCATCTGAATTACCAGCAACAACAATATCTGGCTTGCCGGAACCACCGGTACAACTTCCGGCAATGGGGCTGTAACATAAATCTAGCCATCCAGCATTCGTAGCATCCTGCAATACTTGATAGGTGTAACTTGTACCGCCGAGACTTTGGGTATAAGTTTGTGTAGTAAAGCCGGCAAGAGAATTACTCCTCAAAATACCCTGATACAAATTATCTGCCACTAGGGTTGAGCTTGGTAGCAAAGTAAAGTCATAAGCACCGGAGAAGCTCGCACCACCAGTAATATTCAAAATACTATACGAAGTAGTGCTTGCAATTTCTAATGTATAGGTACCTGATTGAGCGTAATTTCCAGTGATGGTTGGACTCTTAGCTGCCACCACGGTGAGGTTGCCAGCATTCGTAAAGGTATTACCAGTCACCAGAGTGACATCATCATTTAAGGTCAGACTTCCGCCCGCATTAACATTAAATGTTTTAACATTAAAAGTATTTGCAGTAGAAAAAGTACCCACCGCATTAACGGTAGTATTAGAACCAGTAACAGCGCCAGTAATTGTTCCCGCGGCACCATTCAGATTAATTGTTCCAGGGGTCGCATTGAAAGTTACCGGCCCATTTATTTGACCACTATTGTCAAGCGTTAAAGCAGTAACAGTATTGGCATAGACCGTACCATTAATCACGCCCGATGATTCATTCGTAATGCCGCCACCAACACTTCCGGTAATGTTAATAGCATAGCTATCAGGATTATTAGTGTGATTAATAATCCCGAAATTATCAATGCCGCCAGTGGCAGTACCGCTAATGTTAATAGCGCCATTTAAGATGCCAGTAGCACTATTAGTAATCGCGCCAGTAATGTCTCCGGCATTATTAATAGCTACGCCATTGGAGCTGGTAATGGTTCCATAATTGGTAATACCGCCTTCAATGTAAGAAGCCACAACTCCAGATGATGCTCCGCCAATAGAAATGCTATAAGAACCGGAACTAATCGTGCCATTATTCGTGACGTTGCCAGTCACCCCAGATGAATCAGCAAGAAACATCCCAAAGCCGCCAGCCGTTAATGTGCTACCCGATCCAATGCTCACGCTATCTAAGACAAAACCATTGACATAGATACCCCGCTGGGAGCTGGTGAGATCTCCATTGAGATTGATTGCCCCCGCATAATTTCGTGGACTTGGTGCTCCGGTAGGGTTATAGACGTAACTAATTCCGGCGCTGGTTCCTGTACTGCCGGTGTATTGCAAGAGACCGCCACTATCTACAGTGATGCCACCTAAATTGAGACCAGTTGAACTACTACTCACGCCAATTGGAATGCTAGAAGAAACGATTGAACCCGAGCCTGTAATCTCCACCGAGTTAGTAGATAAAGTACACGCGCTAGACGAAGATGAAATCGTTGATGCGCAGTTTGCAGCAGAGGCGATACCCCTTCCCAATAACAGCGGACCACTCATGAGTAATGTACTGACTAAAGCTGCTGTGAGTGTTCGCAGCCTAAATGGAATGAGCGCAAAACTTTCAGAAAAAACAATGGTGTTAACTAAGCGGGAACTTACTGAACCGCCAGCAGAGCTGGCTAATTCAGAGGCAACCTGAATGAGCCCAGTCGACTTATTAAATACAAGGCGGTAAATTTTATTCATGAGTTCGGTTTAGTAGATTAGATAAACACATTTTTTGTTTTGTTCTGATTGCGTAATTAATCCAGCGTACTCAATATAATGAAGAAAAATTCTCTTCAGTAATTCTTAAGCAAATCAAAAAAGTAATTATTAATAAAAGTTGTAGAGATTATATCGAATATCGCTTGAATTTCCCGATTTCCCGTATTCATTGACCTGGTGAAGCTCTAGGGCGGACAAGGCTTGCTCCTAGAGTGCCAATCGGGTTGGGAGCTAATGAGCCAGATCATGCTAAAAATCCAATAAAACTACCCTTGTTTTGAAATCAATTTTGGGTGCTGATTAACACCCTGAGCCACACAATCCCAGCAACAATAATGCTAGATGATCTAAGGCACAGCTATCAGGAATCAAAGCAACAAGGTTAGACTTTTTTCTTTAGAGCATTCGTCAAACGAACCAATCCAGGGCTGTATGTTTTAGGAGGAACACAAGCGCGAATAATAAATAAAGCTTCACTATTTTTTGCCTGCGTTAAAGCTTCATGCAACTCGTTCTCTGTGTGACACAAGATGCCAGTTCCAACACCAAAAGCCTTAGTAAGCTCTTCTGCGTGCAGAGCTGGTATGTCATTGAAAGGCCCATCGATCATCGGACGTTGAGTGCCATAACCTTGGTTATCCATCACGATAATGATGGGATATACACCATGATGAACTGCGCTCAGCGCTTCTAAACCTGTCATTAAAAAAGCACCGTCACCTACTAGCACCATGGGTCTGGTATTTGGGTCGGCTTTACCAGCTCCTAAAGCGGCCGGTACCGCATATCCCATGGTGGCGTAATACGCACTTGCCAAAGTGAGCGTCTGGGCCGGCAAGTCTACAGACGCAAAAAGACAATCACCTGGGTCTACTATTAAACGGGTTTTGTGATCGATAAAACCAGCAATACATGCCATGATACTTTCCACCAGCAATGCTTTACCCGCCTGCGGAGTAAACGTATTCTGTCGCCGAACAACTTGACCACCCTCTTGATAAGCTCTTTGCTTGCCAGCCTGAATGAGCGCAGGTAAAAATGCCCACAGTGGAACATCGTGATAAGTATGAAAACCGATGTTGACATGAGTGTCAGTACATTCAATTACCTGACCCCTTTCTAGGTGATCGGTAAATCCACCCATCACTAAATCACCGTACAACACACCAAACGAAATCAAGGGCTTTGCGCTCTCTACTTGCTGCACAACCGAATCGCTACTGACCGCTCCCATATAAACACCCAATGCTAGCGGATGCGTTTCAAGAATCACCCCTTTTGAAAGTGAAGTGGTAGCCATGGGCACACCGAAATATTCCGTAAAGGCTAAGAGTTCAGGTCCAAGTTTGCGACGCACCGCCATGACCCCTGCAACGGAAACCGCATCTCCAGAAGCTTCTAATAAGTCTAAGGTTTCTTCAACGGCTAGCTCTAAACGTGTTGGATGCACTTTTGGTAAGTCAATAACAAGACTACCCACGCGATCATGCACTGGTACATCCACCATATCTCTGGGGATTTCAATATAACCCGGGCGTTGATGGGCAATCATCTGACTCAGGACATGATCAATCTCTTGCGTGATCGTTAATGGATTGCTTAAAACAGCCTGAGCAATTGTGATGTCTTTAAATACTTCTAGCTGAGTATCAAAGTTTTTAACTTTATGGTGCAGCAAGGGGTCACCTTGTCGCTCGGCAAGACCTGGTGATCCACTTAGGATTAATAGAGGTACATTTTCTGCCCAAGCTCCCGCTGTTGCATTAACCACCTTAAACCCACCTACTGAATAAGTTACCGCGCAGACCCCCAACCCTCTAATGCGGGCATAGGCTTCGGCTGCAAATGCGCCACCCTGCTCATCAGCAGTGACTAATACCGGAAAACCAAATTTTGCTAGTCGATCAAATAGCTTAAGGGCAAAGTCACCGACTATGCCAAATCCTTCGTCTACACCTAATTCATGAAAGCGACGGATCAAAAATTCGGGAATCGTTGTCATTGCTAAATTATTCACGCATTACTCCCTGTAACCTGTTGAATGAATTGCTTATTTAGAAGGATCCGCCCTCAGGAATTCAAAAGGTGTTGCTACTTCAAATTGACTGGCTGTATTTCCCGAGTAAACCTTGCCGCCAGCAACCGTTAATTTTTTGATTGGCGCACCTTTTGAAAAGTTCAGATCTTTCAGTTCCACCCAAAAGGTATTCGGGGAAGTAGCAGAATCAAAATAATAAATTTTGTTCTTCTGATCCGCAACTGTGCGCCAAAGAGTCGAAGCAATATTGGGCTGGCTTGGTGTAGTAATACCTAAAGGCACACTCACGCTACGCACTACTCCTAAAGTACTAGCGACCGCTTGATAATCGTATTTTCTTTCCGGTATTGCGCTAATGTAATGCGGGTCAGTCGAAGTAGGCACAGCATGAATTAAAAAAGAGGCTCGCGCAAATCGATCAGCCGCCCGATTAGTACCTGGTAAAAAAGTCAGGCCGCCAATTTCTTGCCAATAAGTATTGAGTGCGAGTTGTTGGTCAAAAGTCGGTGAATTGGTCATCACCTGAAATTGCCTGCTATGGTGAATAACCTGTTTGCCGTCAACATATTCAAAGATAGCTGAATCACCAGATGCATCAGAAATTGATAGATGCAAAGAAGCAGGAACACCGTTAGGTAAGGATGGAGAAATTAAGCGGAAAGGCTCTGTCTTCAGATGGGTAACGGCCTCGTCAACTGTTGCAAATTGATCTAGAACATATTGCGCCCAAATAGCAATCGATAAAGGTGGCTTACCATTCGGTTTACCGTAGTCTGACTCAGCTAAATAGAGCACATTGGCAACGAGTCCTTTTTCATTCATGCCATCGGCAGTGCCCACGTCATAACCTGAGGCGACGATACTGCCATACTTAGAAACCCATTTAGGAGAATGAGGTCCTGCAGCACCATCTCTACTTACCCCTCTGGGAAAAAGCCAAAGATTGGTATGCATATCTTCAGCCCAATCCATTGAGCGTCCAGTAACGACGGCGTTATTTTCACCAAGATAAACCACCCTCGTACACGCTTGTGCAGTTGTGATGAATGAAGAAACGAGAAATGCGGCGAGTGACACGCCAACAATGAGGTGTTTTTTTAGAAGAGCGTGGGGACGCATTTGGAGATCCCTTTTAAAGAGGCGTTCAACAAGACAAGAGCATAGAGTTATTACAACATAACCCAAGTCCGTAGATCTGATTTTCTTAGGGGGACAGAAAGCAAAACCCTAATCAATCAGGACTACCCGCTTTTTTTAAGAAACCCCATTTATAACAAAGAGGGAAAGTGAGCGCATTACCATGCTAAGACACCTTCATCATGGAAGACTCTGAATGCACAATCGCCATCCAAAGCGCTATAGGGAAAGAGCTAGTAGTGGACTAAGAAAACAAAAATAGCATCACGATAACGCTACAGAAACTTACACCATCAATGCAGTTTCAGAATTGCTCCTCTTGCGACCAAACATCAAGAACAGACATCCCAATAAGAAGCCAACCTTAGGAGCGAGTGAGCCATCGATTTCAGGGGCGCCTACATTGACATCACCTGTAATCGTTTTATCAGCGTAGCCATTGAGAAACAATGGTGAGGTCATAGTCGTGCCACCCAACTAAGAGGCGACGTTAACATAATTAGTATTTGCATAGCCAGTACCAAAAGTATTGTCAGCAAACGAAAAATTAAAAACACCAGTAGCAGTTTGGTTTTGCAAATTCACTGAGCCCATCTGCGTGATTGTTCCCCCAAAATTACCGAGAGTTACAGGAGTTGCGTAGGAGCTAGAGTATTGATATTCAACCAAATTATTAATAGAAGTAATGTTACCTTGACCATCCGTAATCGCTTGACCTTGATAAGTCATGATATTGGTCCAATTTTGTTGCTCAGCAAACGTAGCCGTAAAGTTATAAGCATTCGCGTGTGCAAACTGAACACCCATCGCAGTAAGAAAGAAAAAAATAACTTTTGTGTATTGACGTATTTTCATAGCCTATCCATTATTAATTGGGCAATCAATGTATCTTTCGTAGCACAAATATATAGGAAACATTAACAACAAAATGACTTACTGCGGGCCTTCATGACTTAAAAACAACTATACGGCCAAAGCGTATCTTGGTTAATAAAAATCAGTCTTAGTGCGCGATATCAACAAAACTAGTTTTTTCATTATAGAAATTAGAGGGTCTATTTAAACAACTGCCAATGAGTGAGCGCCGTGATTCTTTCTGCTAAAAATTAAGATTAAACAACCGAGTAAGAAGCCGACTTTCGGTGCAAGTGAGCCATCGATTTCTGGGGCACCACCGCCACTCACTAAAACAGCATAAGGGGTAACTTGATCGAATTGCTTGATATTGATAAAAACACCAGTTCCAGGATCCAGCGAGTTAATCAATGTGTCCACTTCTGGCCCTATCGGGGGCGGATAAACAGCATAGGCAAATTCAGGGCTCATGGTGCCACCTCCGCCCGGCATTCCTAATCCATACCCTGTCTGCTGAGCAAATGTAGAGGCCAAACTTTGATTGCCGAACCATGCATATGACTGATATTAAAAATGCCAGGATTGGCGTCATAAGTAGTGGTTATGTAAGTAAGGTTGTAATTCGTGCCATTTACATTAATCACATTGGTGGGATTTGTTGCATAGACAAGCGATGAAGCAAAGACCACCGGGAGCAACAATAGAAAAATGACAAATCTTTTGATGTTCATTATTTTGATAAAAAATATCTTAAAAATTGAATATTGGAAAACTATATCAAAAAACTTAAGCGATGATGAACTGCCCTACCTCAAAAGCCACTAAATTGCCCTCAATGAGGGGAACTAAGCATATGATTTCTTAGGCCTTTTACCAAACATCAAGAACAAGCAACCCAACAAGAATCCAACTTTAGGGGCGAGTGAGCCATCAATTTCTGGGGCTCCACCACCGCTGGGATGAGCTGTAAAAACAACATTTGATAAAGATCCGTTAGAAATTCCTGGATTAGTGTTCGTATATGCGTCGGCTTGAGAAGTATAGGTACTGAAATATCCTGCACCAGAATTTTGTAAGCCTGTAACCCCCGACTGGGACGCGAGTACCCGAGCAAATTGATTGGCACCAGTTGAATAAATCAGAGCTAAATTAGTAACTGGTGTTAGTGGCAGGCCTGCCGTCCCATAGGCGTAAACATCAGGGACTGGAGCCCCACTAAAGTATAGAGTTGTTGTAGTTGCCGATACTCCATCGACTTTAAAATTCGATAAAAGAAATGGTGTTACATTGGAATATGGGTATTCCGACAAAGTAAAGTTTCCCGCAGGATTGAGCGTGAGATCTCCAGTAACCACTGCGCCAGTTGATAAAGTGGCGGTAAAGTCGTAGTTGGTGATCTGTTGCGCCCGAGCAATCCCAATGGTCATTAGGGCGCTAGAAACTAGTATAAAAGTAGTGATTAATTTTTTGAAGTTCATTCTCGTATCCAAATGCGAATGGTTGAAATCCTAAGAATAGCCATAACCGATTATGAGAAGTCAGAGGTCTGTATTGAGGATTCTACAGTCTCTGCGTAACTTAGTTTAATCTTTACATTAAATGCGCCAAGAGTTCAAATCGACCTGCCTACTTATAGAATACGCTCACCCCAAAGCAAAAACCACCCGAAGGTGGTTTTAGTATGATCAGATTTGAATGACTTAAGCAGTCATCATGGGCTCTGTATTTTGTTTCTTGCGACCAAACATCAAGAACAAGCAACCCAGCAAAAAACCTACTTTAGGAGCAAGTGAGCCATCAATTTCGGGGGCGCCTGCAGTTGTAGACCAATACTCAATCGGTACAACGGTGTAACCAGATGCTGGGCCTGTCCCAGCTACTGGTGGAGCATAAGCAAACAAAATACCAATGTCAGAACCAGGAGGGGAAGACTGGCCATAATTTCCGAGTTGCATTTTAAGGTCGCCAGCTAAAGTTCTTGCAAGCGCCTGATTGCCAAACCAAGCCATATTGGTGGAATTAAATGCGCTAGTTCCTCCTGCGCCATTTAAATTTGTATAACTACCTAATGCTGTTGCGTAAATAGTGTAGTCAGTTCCGCTAACATTAAATGTGAAATTGGTTCCGCCAGTAGGAACACTGGTAGCCCAAATGTATGGAGTATCAACCTGAGGGCAACCAGAGGGGCAATCAACAACCCCCTGGGCCATTGCGCCTGTAGCAGCCAAACCAAAAGCCATGGTGCTTAGTAAATTTAAGAGAAATTTTTTCATTTATACAATGCTTTAAAAGTTGGTGGATTCAACTACGAAGTGCAACTTTGAACAACTAGTTAAGGAGGCTAAGGATGTTTTAGTATCCAAAGCTTCTAGACCTGCAAGTCAAAGTAGCCATGACCTATCAACACCTTAGCCAAACTGAAC
>NZ_JACVPV010000020.1:0-4277 GCF_018881675.1 Polynucleobacter sp. P1-05-14
AGCTGGTCAACAAAGAGGTCAATGACGCGTACGGGGTTTTCTTCGGTGATGTACTCATCAAGTAACTCTGGTAACAGCGTACTTTGGGTTCGATCTTGGCCAGTAATGAATCGTTTCATCTTCATGAACACCCGTTAATTAGTGATACTGAATTAACGTTTGAGAGTGCTTAGGTGTTTACAACAACAGGGGAATTAATAGGTGTTTTTACACAGCCTCGACCCATAAGAGACGGTGGCTAGATAAAGAAAAACCCACCGAAGTGGGCTAAAAACAAAGCTGAACTACTGATTTAAGCAGTCATCATGGGCTCTGTATTTTGCTTCTTACGTCCAAACATGAGGAACAAGCAACCTAATAAGAAACCGACCTTCGGAGCGAGTGAGCCATCGATTTCGGGGGCACCAGGAACACCAGTCAGGGTATAGAAAGTATTGCTTGAATCCAAAGCCGTGTAAGGGGTAGTTATTCCACCAATATTTACGAAGTCACCGCTATTTGGAGTTATCGCATGAATCACAGCTTGGTTGTTGTACCAATTGCTATTTTGTTGAAACGAAAGATTGAGATAAAGATACTGTCCACCACCAGTGTCCCCAATATTGCTACTGATGTTACTGAGATTGGTAACCGATGTGGGAGAGTCGGTAGCAGTTCCATATTTAACATCGGTAAAGTGAATGAGCATACCCGGGGTTGTACCAGGATTATCACCCCAGGTTCCATAACCCGAACCCGTAACTACTTGACCATCAGAACCAGTAGTTGAAAAAAAGATATCAACCGTTTGCGCCTGGGCAATACCACCAACTACCGCACTAGCAATGACTAGGGTAGCTGTAATGAGAAAGCGTTTAAAGGTAAGGTTAATATGGGTTTCCTGACAACACAGTGTTGAATTTGCTCGAAATCTAGGGGCAGTCTTAACGGGATGTTAAGTCAGCTCAAAGGTCTGTTGCACTTATTCTACCTAGGTTTGATATGAATCAAAAGTATTCGTCAGGTTTATGGTGTGCAGTGCAATACATTAGGCTGCTATAGGCTGTAGAGCGGTCTTTGATGCTAATTGGGCTCTGCAGGCAGAGTGCGACCCATAAGAGACGGTGGCTAGATAAAGAAAAACCCACCGAAGTGGGCTAAAAACAAAGCTGAACTACTGATTTAAGCAGTCATCATGGGCTCTGTATTTTGCTTCTTACGACCAAACATTAAGAACAGGCAACCCAACAAAAATCCTACTTTAGGAGCGAGTGAGCCATCGATTTCAGGGGCGCCGCCTGAGTGAACCGTTGCTACAGCATAAGTCTTGGTCAAAGCTGGATCACCATAATAGCTTTGAGCTGATGAACCGTTAAATTGGACGTAATAGGCTACATCGTTGTATTGAAAACGTGGAGCGACCCCACCACTAGACAGACTATCTCCTACTGCCGTGGCAAACAAAGTTGCAACTGTGGAATTTCCTCCATCCCCACCCCCTGACCACCAAGGTGTTCTGGTGGCAATTTGCGAATAATTAGTGCCATTATAAACAACTGTACTTAAATCATAGTTCGTTGTTGTAGTGCCATTAAAGTAGGCATACGTATTGCCACCTATAAATGTAACAGTTGAAGCAGCGATTGCACTAGTAGCAATTACCCCCCCCCCAATACGGAGAAAACCAAAGTCAGCATTAGTTTTTTTAAGTTCATTCTCGTATCCAAAGTAGAGTGGTTAATTGACTAAAACCTAGTATATATAAGTTTCATATCCATTGGTAATCCTCCAGCAACCTTATTTGCTCCAAAAACAATAATTTCCCAGTCACGACTAACTGCTGCTGGCCGATTAGAATCAATTGGGTCAAATCAGGTAATCGGACTCTACCCGACCCTAAGCGGTCATTGCCTAAACAAGCAATACAACCCAGCCCAGTACAAATAGGAGAGCTACTGCTACCCAGCGATTGGTAAATAGCCGATGAATTTGAGGTACCTTCCAACTCACCAGTGCAATGACTAGTCCACCGCCAATGCCTGCTAAAGAGAGCGCAATGAGTTTTTGCAGGGTGACCCAGGAAGGGGTTTTATCAAAGAGCTCAAACAAGGGCATCCAGAACCAAATGGCGGCTAATGCCATCAGTACAAATTGGATAAGCCGAGAGCGCCACACCAGCAAAAACTCTTCTTTGGCAATTTGTCCAATAGACTTTTTCATGTTCTTTCCTGTAGAGCCCATCTTAGGAAGAATCATTTTTAAGAGCCGCTCTTTGAGTGGCCTAGTACTTTGCTCTCGTTGGGGAGGTGAACGGTAAAAAGAGATCAGCACTGCAGGTACTAGCAATAACAAAGCAAAATACCAACTCACCTTGAACTGTTCTACTAAGGTAGCCGGTTTATCGGCTTTGACAATGGCCTGCTGCTTTTGGACTTCAGTCGCTAAGGCTGCATCGTTAATTTCGATTTTGGCTTTGACGCGTAAATCATCAATCACTTTGGTCCCTAGCTGATTGCGCCGTGCTGCCATCACCTTTTTAGCAATCGCAGGGCTGGCATCTTCTAAGGCAACGGGGTCAGAGTACTTCCCAATACTTTTAATAATGAGGATGCCTTTTTGATTGTTACTCACTTGACTATTGGTTTGACCCTCAATCAGTGTTTTCAAAATGGCTAGGATAGAAGGATTAATTTCTTCAGCACTGAGCCAATTGTTGGTACTGCCGTATTTAATCCCGCGATTCTTAAGGAGTTCTTTCACGCCATCAAAGCCGGAGCTACCAATCTTTAAGGTGCGCTCAATCTCGGCAGCGGTTAAAGACTCACTTAAAGGAATACTGAGAACTTGATAGTGGTAGATATAACGCTTGGCATAAAAGTCGGGGTTATCGCGATAGATCTGCTCAATCAGTTGTGGAGTGGCTTCGGGGATCTTGCCAATCCGAGAGCTCATGTACAAGTTATCAGCACCTTGCTCTTGCATGGCTTTGAGATCCGTTTCCCAATCGGCATTTTGCTTGGTATCAATCTGGGCAATGGCTTGGCGAACTAGCGCTTGATTAATGAGGCCAGTTAAAGCTTGGGTTTTAATCCGCACCTGCAATTCAGGATCGGTTACGCCTTTGAGTTGAGTAAGAGTAATAGCGTCTAACTGCCCAGCAGTAATGGATTGATTATTGACCGTTGCCACCACTACAGAAGCCTTATCGCCTGATGGGCTGCCTTGCGCCCAGACTAAAGAGTGCAAAGCACCAAACAATACAAGAGTGGCTACAGTGAAAAGCTGCAGGATTGGTTTCATAGGCAATGTTTTACTACAGTTTAATCAAAAAGACCCGCATCAAGCGGGTCAGAGGCAATACCAAACTAAAGCAGCTTAGGCAGTTAGCAATGCTTCGGTATTTTGTTTCTTACGACCAAACATCAGGAATAGGCAACCGAGTAAGAATCCAACCTTCGGAGCGAGTGAGCCATCGATTTCAGGGGCGCCCGCGGAGGTATTAACCACTGCAAAACCTTCTGTGTACCAACGAGCTTCTGGGGTGCCGAGTATCACACTCCCATCACGATTTTGAACAGGTGCATCATACAAATTACCCCACGAACCGCTTCCGTAATTTAAACCTATTGCAAAATAAGGCGGATAGCCAGCATCAGAGGGAGTTCCTAGAACATACGTACCAGCATTACTTAAGGCGGTAGCAAAGGCCATGGCTTTAGTTGCATCCCCAAACCAAGGTTGTTGAGATAAGAGCGCTACGTTAGCATCGTAGGTGCCTGTAATGTAAGTAATATCGTAACTCTGACCGCTAACATTCAGAAGTACATCAGGGTTAGCAGCTTGGGTTAATCCGCTAATCATGACACCCAATAGGGCGGTTACCCAAACCAGTAATAGTTTTTTAATTGAAGTACTCATAACACCCCTAAGGATTGAACTGTGTTGCAACGCTAAGGCGATAGGCAAAGCAAAATGCTAAGGCAGCTCAAAGGTTTGTATCGAAATATTACTGGGATTTGATTTATATCAATCTTGACTTTAGTCAACATTTTGAAATGTAGAGGGCAACTTTAGTTCTATAGTAGAAACCCTAGCTTAGGATTTGATTAGCATTGGGTGAGTTCCTAGATGCTTTAGATAATCATCAGAGCTGTGAGCGTCTCAAAATGGCCGAGGCTGTGTAAAAACCCAAAATACTTCCATTGATTTAGATTTAAAGCGTGTACACGGGTTTTGGCCTTCAATCAAACGCTTCTGGCTGAGCCAGCAATTCTGTTTTGGTAATTTGTGATTTTTTA
>NZ_JACVPV010000021.1:0-699 GCF_018881675.1 Polynucleobacter sp. P1-05-14
GATTCTTACCATGCTCCACGGTTTTAAATCGCTCTATTAATGCTTGCCCTGCAGGGCACTCGTATTCATTTTTATCGGGGTGGTAGATAAACGCATTCTTATCAAACAGACCACTAGATCGATTGCTAGAGGTTTTGCATTTGGGGATGATGGGAGTGACACCCAAGTCCATGCAGTCTTTGATTTGTTCACCACTGTAATAACCCTTGTCTGCCACTACGGTCAGCTGCGTTACTTGCAGCGCTTCTTTGACTTGGTTAGCTATCTTAGCTAGGCTACTGCGATCATGACCGACATTAGTTAACTCATGGGCTATGATGAGATGGTTCTTCGTGTCCACGGCTGCCTGTACGTTATAGCCCACGATACCGCCTCCGCGGTGTTGCATCGACCGGGCATCGGGATCACTCATGGAGATCTGTTTATCTGGTGCTGCTTGTACTTTTTCTTCAATAGCTTGTAGCTGTGCCATCTGCTCTGTAAAGAGCGCGATGCGCTCTTTAAGTCTGGCTTGGTGTGCGGTTGATTGGGCTGGAGAGCGCAGATCAGCTGCCTCTAAGTCTTTTAAGTACTGCGCAATACTAGCTTCAGCTTCTTGGATACGACGTTTGATCTTGGCCTGGGTGAAGTTCTGATCGGAGCTGTTCACTGCTTTGAACTTACTGCCATCAACTGCCACCATCGCGTCGGCAAATAAAT
>NZ_JACVPV010000022.1:0-16895 GCF_018881675.1 Polynucleobacter sp. P1-05-14
GTTCAGTTTGGCTAAGGTGTTGATAGGTCATGGCTACTTTGACTTGCAGGTCTAGAAGCTTTGGATACTAAAACATCCTTAGCCTCCTTAACTAGTTGTTCAAAGTTGCACTTCGTAGTTGAATCCACCTGATTTTTTATTGATTTTTTATTGATTGTTATGCCCAAGCTGGCGCTTCATTGTCATTGATGAGTGGCAAATATTAATAGTTCTTGTAAAGCTTTTTTGTGAAAGCTTTACTGCAGCATCTGGGTTCAGACTACTTCAGGTGCCTTAGGTTTCTTCGTCAAAATCACGCGGCTGTACGAGCTGAATCATGGCTTGACGCCAGTCTCCCGAGCGAGCAACCCGCCAAAGCCAGATAACGAGCTTAAGGAAAAATATACAGATTAAACTCAATATGCCGCCTGACATATCGGCTAGCCAATCATCAAAACTGGGGTCTCGACCCGTAAAGTTCTGCAAGTATTCATCGACCATACCCATTACAGCCACAAGCGAGAGAGTGGCAAGTAGTCTTTGCAAAATCGGGAACTTCAATCCCCAAAAAATCAAACTAGCCAGTACTGCATAAGCAAAAAAGTGTAGGAGCTTATCGTTAAAGGTCATAACGAAGCCACGCTCCAAAAAGCGGAACGAGCCCAGCACAATCATGAGGCAATAAAAAACCCAAGCTGCAATAAGCCATGGATTTCTGCGGTACTGGACAATAAACTTCTTAATCATTGAATGATTTTATCGGTTTTTTGATAAATGGTTTGAAGGGCCTCATTAAGCGACTGCACCAAGTGGCTTGCTGGGGCGACTGAAGCAAGGGGCTGAACATGCTAGAGTAATGACCTCGGTGTCCTAGTGATCGTTCTGCTATTCGCTCTACTATTGGTCCTACTAATCGTTCTGGCGAGTACTGCATGCTATATGCGATGAATAACTTGGTTACATCACCCCTCTTCATAATGAGTGTATGAGTAAGCCTACATGACTACCCCTATTGCTTTAGAAACCAGCCCACAGGCTTATGACTATCCCTTGCAAGATGGCCAGGGGCTTACTTGCACAGCGCAAGCCTGGGCAAAAACGCCTGCCCCCTTGTCTGCTGCTGATAAGAAGATGGTGCGGGAGCAAATCAAGCAGCAATTAATTGCTCAGAATGCTGTCTTAGTGGCCCATTACTACGTTGATGGCGATATTCAGGATCTGGCACTGGAGACGGGTGGCGTGGTTGCCGACTCCTTAGAAATGGCCCGCTTTGGTAAACAGCACCCTGCCCAAACCTTAATTGTGGCTGGTGTGCGCTTTATGGGCGAAACCGCCAAAATTCTGAGTCCTGAGAAAACAGTCTTGATGCCCGATCTAGAGGCCACCTGCTCCTTAGACCTGGGTTGCCCAGCTGCTCAGTTTGCGCAGTTTCGGGCAGCACACCCAGACCGCATTGTGGTGGTTTATGCCAATACCAGCGCTGCAGTCAAAGCGCAGGCCGATTGGATGGTAACGAGCTCTTGCGCCCTGGCGATCGTGCATCAATTACATCTTGAAGGTAAAAAGATCTTATGGGCCCCTGATCGTCACTTAGGGCGCTACATTCAGGAGCAAACTGGCGCCGATATGTTGCTTTGGAATGGTGCTTGTATTGTTCATGATGAATTTAAAGGGGCTGAGCTTGAGCTATTGCGCGCCCAGCATCCCCAAGCGGTCGTATTAGTTCACCCAGAATCTCCTAGTAGCGTTGTCGCGCAAGCCGATGTGGTTGGTTCAACTTCAGCCATGATTAAAGCGGTAGTTGATGGCAATGCTGCTGAATATATTGTGGCGACTGATCAAGGAATCTTGCACCGGATGCGCCAATTGGCTCCAGGCAAACATCTCATCGCCGCCCCTACTGCTGGTCAAAGCGCCACCTGTAAAAGTTGCGCCAATTGCCCCTGGATGGCCATGAATGGCTTACAAGGAATTTTGCAATGCTTAGAGCATGTAGGGGATGGTACTGGGGAAATTACTGTACCGGAACCCACTAGATCGGATGCCTTGCTGTGTATTGAACGGATGTTGCACTTTACCCAACAGCACCCTGAACTCTTAGCCAAAGCCCAACATGGTTTTGTGAAGAATATTGGGGCCGCTTAGTGCGCTTGGCACTCAATTTGGAGGCGTTAGACTTTATGGTTATCTGTTGGTTGAGTTCAACTTATTAGTGATGTACTCAATATAAGTATATGATTTTATTAACTTAATTTAATCCTGAACTAAGCCCAAGACTACACCATTTCTACTTTTCTATGACTACGCCTTCTTCCCCACTCTCTTCTACTCCCACTCTTTCTTCTTTTGCCACTTCCTTGTGGTCCATCCCTTTTGACCACAATGAAACCTTGGAACAAGCTCGCCAGCGCAATATTCATGATGCGCTCTTAGAGGATGTGGGTCGTAATGACTGGACCGCCCTCTTAGTGCCCGATGCATTAGTGCAGGCTTCTTTACTGGTACGAGAGTCAGCAGTTCTATGTGGGGTCGATTGGTTTGAGGGTTGCCTCAAAAAACTGGACCCGCAGGCGCATGTCACTTGGAACTACCTAGAGGGCGCCTTGATGTGCGCAGGCAGTACTGTTTGTTCCATTTCAGCACGCGCCCGCGCCCTCTTGACTGCTGAGCGCCCTAGTCTCAATTTTTTGCAATCACTTTCCAGCACTGCTACGATGACCCGCGCCTATGTCAATGCCATCGCAGGTCTGAGCCCTAACCCCCGCGGTTGCGTCATCCTGGATACGCGCAAAACTGTTCCCGGCTTACGCCAGGCGCAAAAATACGCTGTGCGGGTGGGCGGTGGCAGCAATCAACGCATGGCGTTATGGGATGGCATCTTGATTAAAGAAAACCATATTGCTGCTGCAGGTGGTATTGCTGCGGCTTTGCGCGCCGCTGCGGCCTTAAATGCTGGAGTTTCGATGCAGATTGAAGTAGAAAGCCTGGCCGAGCTTGAGGAGGCGCTAGTGGCAGGTGCTAGCAATGTCTTGCTGGATAACTTTTCACCAGAGCAAATGGTAGCGGCCGTAGATCTGAACGCTGGCCGAGCTCTACTAGAAGCCTCTGGAGGGGTTGACTTAGAGCACATCGGCGCTATTGCTAAAACCGGAGTCGATCGAATTTCCATTGGCAAACTCACCAAGGACATTTCTGCGGTAGATTTTTCTTTGCGTATACAAGAAAAGCAGGATTAAGGGCAAACGGAGTAAATCAATTCTCCGCCTCATGCTCTGCCTTGTTCTCTATCTTGTTCATTGACTTATTCCCTGGCTTATCTCAGCAAAATTGGTTCTATTTTGAGTAAATTTGCATCAATTTATTGGTATTGCGCTAGAATTTACCCTTATTTGCTCATTACCAAGCTCAGACTAACCTTAGCCAACAAACATCGAAATAGCCTATTGTGGTGCATAAAAACTCTGTCATTTCAGAAATCAACGGAAACGCGTTTCAAGTAGCACGTGAAAGTTTAGGAATTTCACATAAAGAGTTGGCTAAAAAATCATGCTTTTCTGTTCGTCAAATTGAGCAAATTGAAAATGGCAAAAGTGATTCGTTTTATTCTGTAGCAATCAAAGTCAATGCTGCCAAAAAAATTGCGGACATCTTAAAGCTCGATTACACGCAAGCATTCCAATTTAAAGTTTCTCCCAACGCTCTTGCAAAAGAGTCAACATCTTCTGACACTGCTGCGGCAGTTACAGGTGAAGTTACAGGTAAAGTTACTGGCGGGGTTACTGCCAGCCATACTGCAGCCCCTACAACTCCTGCAACTCCAGCAACTACCATTGCCAGCAATACACTTCAAGCAGTGATTTCAGCAAGCACTGCCAAACCACAGACAACCGGAATTGAGCGCGCTCTTCGTTCACCTGCACCTACTTCTCAGAGTACTGCGCTAGAGCCTACGCGCGTATCTTCGTTTAAGCCTGAGCTGCAGACCATGAACACGATCAACTCAATGGATAAGCCTCAAGGAATCCGAAAGTTATTGTTTGCTGGTCTTTTTTTGGCGAGTATTTTATTTATTGGCACCTTTATTGAATCCAATGGCATAGCGCAAATCCAAGCCCTCTTTTCTGCGAAGACCACACCTGCTGTTGCTGTGAACCCTGCTGAGGAAAAGTTAGCAGAAGAACAAAATACGCAAGAAACTACTGCAACTACTGCAACTACTGCAACTGCTGCAACTGCTGCAACCTCTACAAATACTGCAACTGCTGACACTAATAATGGCAATAGCCGAACTACTGCAGCGGTTTCTCCAGCTACTCTTGCCACCCCTGCATCACCTGCAACATCACTCACTTCTATTGCTCCTATTGCTCCCGCTGCTCCCGCTGTATCTGCTGCTCCAGCCGCAGCCCTAGCTAGTGCTAATGCGGAAGCTTGCCCAAGTGCTTCAACAACCGTGAGTTCGTTTACTCCAGCGCAAAGTAATCGAAGCGCCGATATGGTGTATGTGGTGAGCAAGAGCAATCAAACGGTTTGCGTAGTAGATGCAAGCGGTAAAGTGCAAAATCGCAGCTTAGATGCAGGCACTAGCGCTTCCTTTTATGGCAAGCCCCCTTTTAAGGTGCTTACTGGCGGATTGTCACAAGTGGATTTATTTTTTCAGGGTTGGAAAGTCAAACCCAGTAATCCCAACGATAAAACGATTGAGTTATTGCCGCTGGTCAATGCGTCGAACTCTGGAACTGGTGCTGTTACCGGTACTGGGTCCACTTCAAGCTCGAGCCCATCAGTTGGAAGCTCTGCTCCTAACTCCAGTAACTCAGTTAGTAACTAAGTTAGTAACTAAGTTATTAAATTAGTTACTAACTGAGTTACCTGTTCAATGGCTGACTCAGTAGATCACTGAGCAGTGATAGCGAACTTTATTCTTCTGTGGTGTTGGCTTGAGGTGTCAAGATGGTGGGATAAGATACCGCCCAAGTTCCCGGGTAGTCGCGACTGAAATGCAATCCCCGACTTTCTCTTCGCATCAGGGCAGATCTGACAATCAATTCCGCGCATTCCAGTAAGTTCCGGAGCTCAATCAGATCTCGCGTCACTTTAAAGTTTGCGTAGTATTCCTGCACTTCATAGCGCAGTAATTTAATGCGGTGGAGCGCGCGTTCTAAACGACGATTGGTTCTCACAATGCCGACGTAGTTCCACATCAAGGAACGCAGCTCATCCCAGTTATGGGCAATGACTACTTGCTCATCGGCATCCTCTACCTGGCTCTCATCCCACAAGGGAAGATTGGGCAGTGCTGGCGATTTGAGTGCGCTGATATCTTCTGCTGCTGCCTTTCCAATCACGACACACTCTAGCAATGAATTACTGGCTAAGCGATTGGCGCCATGTAAGCCCGTGTAAGTCGCTTCGCCAACAGCGTATAAACCAGGTAAATCGGTTCTGCCCTTGAGGTCCGTCACCACACCACCACAGGTGTAATGCGCCGCAGGCACAACCGGAATCGGCTCTTTGGTGATGTCCAGGCCAAGGCTGAGGCAGCGAGCGTAAATCATTGGAAAGTGTTCTTTGATAAAAGCTTCGCCCAAATGGGTGGCATCTAAATGCACGTAATCTAAGCCGTGCTTTTTCATCTCAAAGTCGATCGCACGGGCGACGATATCTCGAGGGGCTAATTCATGACGCTCATCGTGGTCTGGCATAAAGCGGGTGCCATCGGGCAACTTGAGTATGCCCCCCTCGCCACGCATGGCCTCAGTAATCAGAAAGGTACGGTCACTGGGGTGATACAAACAAGTCGGATGAAATTGAATAAATTCCATATTGCCCACGCGGCAACCTGCTCGCCAGGCCATGGCAATGCCATCACCTGTAGCAGTGTCCGGGTTGCTGGTGTAACGGTAAACTTTACCTACACCACCAGTAGCCAAAACCACTGACTTAGCGGCAATGGTTTCTACCCGATTATTTTGAATATCTAAGGCATACACGCCATAGCAGCGATTGGGTTTGGTGCGCTGGGTCTTGGCATCGAGCTGGCGATTGGTAATTACGTCCAGCGCAATCCAATGCTCAAGGATTCGAATATTTTTATGCGCCTTAGCTTTATCTAGCAATACTTCATGAATCGCTTTGCCAGTCGCATCAGCAGCATGGGCAATGCGACGATGGCTGTGTCCTCCCTCACGCGTGAGGTGCAAACCCATCGGACCAGACTTATCTTCGGTAAAAGGAACGCCCTGCTCTACTAACCACTGAATGGCTTTAGCACTTTCTTCAGCGATATAACGTGCAGTCGACTCCACTACGAGACCAGCACCCGCATCCAAAGTATCAGCGACGTGCGAATCAATACTGTCATGTTCTTGATCGACTACGCCAACAATGCCGCCCTGGGCCCATGCAGTGGCTGCCTCACCCAAACCACGTTTGGCCATCAGAATCACTGGCTGAGTCTCAGCCATATGCAGGGCAACGGTTAAACCCGCAAGACCAGCACCAATAATGAGGACTGGTAACTCAGCTTGAGCCTGGGAAGGTGTTGGTGTGGAACTAGCCATAAATTTTTATGAAATGATTGCCGACAACTTCGCCATAACTTCATCCATCACTTGTATTGGTGCTTTTTCGAGTTTTCTGGCCTTCCTCGCACTCAAATCCAGCACTCTAGGCTGATCACAACGCACCACTCCCAAGGTTTTAGTGTTGGCTAACTCGACCGTAAATCCTGCGACACGTGCAAAATTTCCACCGGTTGTAATTGGCAAAACTACTGGAGCCTTGGTTAATTTATTAAACGGCTCTCTTGTGACTACTAAAACTGGCCTTATTCCTTTTTGCTCATGACCAGAACTTGGATCAAGTGATACCATATAAATATCTCCACGATCCATTAAAGCAACTCTTTGCCTATGGGAGCAATATCAAGCCACTCGCGCTCTTCTGGAGTTCTCTTCTGTTGAGGCTTACATTGCGCCAATAATTCTTCAAGCGTGTATTTAGGCTTCTTGATTGGCTCAATAACCAAACGCCCCTTCTCAACCCCAACATCCACAGATGATCCCGGCTCAAGATTTAGCAAGCTCAATATAGATGGGGGTACTGCCAGCATGATAGAGCCACCGACTTTACGCAAATTTGTTATGGACATGGGCTTCCTTCTACAGGCTATGAAGTTGATGAAAATATGTTTATTATATAAAAGTATAACATTAAAACAGGATTAAAACAGAATTAAATCAGCCTTCTAAACCTTACTTATCCTAAAACGATTACCTACAAGCATTCAGTCAATACACGCTTGAGTTACTAGGGAGACCCTATTATGAGGTAGATTGAAGTAATAAACCCCATCTCAGTGATGGGGTTTATTGACAATAAAGCATTAAGTGCAGCAATAAAATTACTAATTATTGGACATCACCTTAGATCCACCTGGAGCATTAGTGCCATATCCCATGATCTTTGCAGCATCACCACCCTTAGCGAGCTTCACCGCGCAGTACTTAAATTCCGGAATCTTGCCAAAAGGATCTAGCGCTGAGTTGGTAATCAAGTTGGCGGCAGCTTCATAGTAAGCAAATGGAATAAAGATCACGCCTCTTGGTGTGCCATCGTCTCTGCGCACATGAATACCCACCTCACCACGCCGCGATTGGACGGTAATCACATCACCCGCAGAGACACCTAACTGAGTCATGTCTTCCCCATTCATCGACACGGTAGCCATGGGCTCAATGGCATCTAATACTGTGGCACGACGCGTCATACTACCGGTATGCCAATGTTCTAACTGACGACCGGTTATCAAGACAAAGGGGTATTCCGAATCGGGTCTTTCATTAGCGGGAATGATGTCGGCAGGAACCAACTTCACCTTACCGTCGGGTGTAGCAAACTCATCATCAAACACAATAGGGCGACCTGGATCTTCTGCAGATAAGCACGGATAAGTCACGCTAGATTCTTTTTCGAGACGCTCCCAGGTAATCCCTTTGATGGCACCATGCATGGCTTGACGCATTTCTTCATAGACTGCTGCAACACCGGCGTCAGGACCTTGATAGTTCCAATTGAGACCCATACGCTTCGCAATCTCTTGAATGATCCACAAGTCAGGCTTTGCTTCACCCGGTGGGTTAATGGCTTTCTTGCCCATTTGCACCATACGGTCAGTATTGCTTGCAGTGCCAACCTTCTCTGGCCATGCACTGGCTGGCAACACGACGTCTGCCAATAATGCGGTCTCGGTCATGAAAATATCTTGTACTACTAAATGCTCTAAAGCGGCTAGTGCATGACGTGCGTGATGTAAATCAGGATCACTCATCGCAGGGTTCTCACCCTCAACATACATACCGCGAATCTTATCGGGATCAGAATCTGGCGCAGTGATCTTATGCATGATCTCAACTACTGTGTAGCCAGGCTTCTTATCCAGTGGGGTATTCCAGAACTTCTCAAACCATGCGTGCGCTTCTGGGTTATCAACCCGTTGATAGTTCGGGAACATCATTGGGATCAATCCGGCATCACTAGCACCCTGCACATTATTCTGACCACGCAATGGATGTAGTCCAGAGCCCGGCTTGCCAATTTGACCCGTAATGCTCACCAAGGCGATTAAGCAACGCGCATTATCGGTACCATGCACGTGTTGGCTCACCCCCATACCCCACAAAATCATGGCCGACTTGGTGGTAGCAAATTCTCTAGCTACTTCCCGCAAGGTCTCTGCCGGAATGCCGCAAATCGGTGCCATTGCTTCCGGGCTATAGCCTTTGATATTTTCTTTTAAGGCTGCAAAGTTATTCGAACGGTTTTGAATAAAGTCTTTATCAACTAAGCCCTCTTCAATGATCGTATAGATCATGGCATTGAGCATCGCCACATCGGTATCGGGTTTAAATTGCATGGTGCGCCAAGCGTGCTTGCTAATTTCTGTTGCACGTGGATCACACAAGACAATTTTGGCACCGCGTTTCGCGGCATTCTTAAACCAAGTAGCTGCTACAGGATGGTTGGCGGTGGGATTAGAGCCAATCAAGAAAATCAAACTCGAGTGCTCAACGTCATTCACCTGATTACTTACTGCACCAGAACCTACTCCTTCTAGTAATGCCGCTACAGAAGAGGCATGGCAAAGACGGGTGCAATGGTCAACGTTGTTGCTACCAAAACCAGTACGAACTAATTTCTGGAATAGATAAGCCTCTTCGTTGCTGCCTTTAGCAGAACCAAAGCCAGCAAGCACCTTCAAGCCGTGTTGATCTTTTAACTTCTTAAGGCCACCAGCAGCAAACTCTAAAGCCTCTTCCCATGTAGCTTCACGGAAGACATCGGACCAGTCTTGCTTACCTTCTAAGATGGACTCATCCTTAGCAACGCCCGCTTTACGAATCAATGGCTTGGTTAAGCGCTGTGGGTTATGGATGTAATCCATACCAAAGCGACCCTTAACACAGAGGCGATTGTGGTTCGCTGGACCATCACGACCTTCTACACTGACAATCTTTTCATCTTTAACGTTGTAGGTAATTTGACAACCAACGCCGCAGAATGGGCAGACAGAATCGACTTTGCGATCCACCGTCTGCGAACCAATCAAACCTTTGGGCATCAATGCGCCAGTTGGGCAAGCCTGCACACACTCGCCACAAGCAACACAAGTGCTCTCGCCCATAGGGTCATTGAGATCAAACACAATCTCGCTATGCGCGCCGCGCATGGCGTAACCAATCACATCATTGACCTGCTCTTCACGACAAGCGCGTACACAACGATTACATTGAATACAGGCATCCAAATTCACAGCCATCGCGGGATGCGAGATATCATTTGCTACTTTGTCACGGCGCAAGGCTTTGAGTTCAGGTCGTACTGTGACATCCATTCGCGCAGCCCAAGTGCTGAGCTCACCATGTTGATTCTGCTGCTCTTCTGCTTTACTGTCGCCTACCCACTTAAAACCTTCATCCGGCATATCCGAGAGCAACATCTCGAGCACTAATTTTTGACTCTTGATTGCGCGCTCACTATTGGCTTTGACTTCCATGCCAGGCGTAGCGCTTCTGCAACAGCTAGGGGCTAAAGTACGCTCACCATTAATTTCCACTACACAAGCACGGCAGTTGCCGTCTGGGCGATAGCCGTCTTTAAAACAGAGATGCGGAATATCAATGCCATGGCGTTTGGCAGCTTTGAGAATCGTTTCACCTTCATAGGAAACAATCGTCTTGCCGTCTAGCTTGAACTCAACAGTTTGCAGTTCGAGTTCTTTTGGATGTGTGGGTGCGTTCATATTTATCTCGTTATTCCCTATTTTTTATAAGTGGTTTATTTCACTTCTTCCGGGAAATATTTCGCAATACAACGAATCGGGTTGGGTGCTGCCTGACCTAAACCACAGATCGATGCATCCACCATTACAGTAGCCAAATCTTCGAGCGTGTCTTGATCCCAAGATGTTGCTTGCATCAATTTAGCGGCTTTGCCAGTACCTACTCGACAAGGCGTACATTGACCACAACTCTCATGCTCAAAGAAGTGCATTACATTTAAGGCCATATCACGCGCTTTATCTTTATCGCTGAACACCATGACTGCTGCAGAACCAATGAAGCAACCATAGGGTTGCAAGGTATCGAAGTCGAGCGGAATGTCATTCATAGTCGCAGGCAAAATACCGCCGGAAGCACCACCAGGCAAATAGCCGTAGAACTTGTGACTCTCTTGCATGCCACCGCAATACTCATCAATCAACTCTTGAATGGTGATACCTGCTGGCGCTAATTTGACGCCTGGTTTTTTAACGCGCCCACTCACACTAAAGCTACGCAAGCCTTTGCGATCGTGACGTCCAAATGAACTAAACCATTCTGGCCCACGAGAAATAATGTCGCGCACCCAATAGAGGGTTTCAAAGTTGTGCTCGAGCGTTGGTCTGCCAAACAAACCGACTTGCGCAATGTATGGAGGACGCATACGTGGCTCCCCACGTTTGCCTTCAATACTTTCGATCATGGCGGATTCTTCACCGCAGATGTATGCCCCTGCGCCACGACGCAATTCAATCTTCGGAATTGAAAATGGTGGGTTAGCCTGCAGCTTGGCTAATTCTGTTTCGAGAAGCTCGCGACAGCCGTGATACTCATCGCGCAAATAAATGTAGCAAGCATCAATGCCCACTACGTGTGCGGCAATCAACAATCCCTCAAGGAAGCGATGAGGATCACGCTCTAAGTAAGTGCGATCTTTAAATGTTCCTGGCTCACCTTCGTCGATGTTGACGGCCATTAATTTAGGAGCTACTTGATCCTTCACAATGCGCCACTTACGACCTGCAGGGAAGCCTGCACCACCAAGACCGCGCAGACCGGAGCTCTCCATTGCCTTAATGATGCTCTCAGCATCTTTCTTGCCCTCGAAGATTTCTGTAGCTAAAGCGTAACCGCCTTGTGCAAGATAAGACTCATAACCAACATAGTCAGGGGAAACGGCTTGCATCTCGCCCTGGGGAGAAACGCCCTGCTCTGCTAGAGATGCTGGATCAAAGTTCGCATCATCTCTAGCCATTGGCTGAGTAGTCAGCTTGTTATTAACGGCTGCCTGTACTTTATCTGTCGTTGCAAATAGAACTGGATATTGATGAACTACTGCTACTGGGGCTTGCTCGCAACGGCCCACGCAAGGCGCTGCAGCGACTTTAATATTGGGATTGCCTAAGATGCCTGGCAATTTAGCCAATAGATTTTGTGCGCCCGCTAATTCACAAGCGATACCATCACAAACACGAATCAGGATGTCCGCTACAGGATCATTACCGCGCACGACTTCAAAGTGATGGTAGAAAGTGGCTACTTCATAGACTTCGGCCATAGGCAGATTCATTTCTTTGGCTAAGGCCACTAAATGACGATCGTGCAAAGCACGATATTCATCATTGAGTTTATGAAGGTTCTCAATCAGTAAGTCGCGGCGATGCGGCGCGCTACCAATGAGCTGGCGAACTTCAGCAACGGAAACATCGTCTGCTTGACGCCCCTTCAATTTGCTCTTACGGCGAATGGTTTCCCTCAAATCATCTGCCGTTGCAACAGCAACTGCTTTGACTTCTCCAGAAGGCTTTGGATGATTCATATTATGTAGTCTCTAGTTTTTTATTTATTGCTCTATTTGCCTTGTACTTTTGCAGGGCATTTTTCTAATTTTGCCCATCAAAAATCGAGCTGCGCCAAGTACTGAGCAGGCCACGATCGGCAAAACAACGCTTTATTTTGGGTGATTTAGCACCTCAAGTCCTTGACGGCGCTCAAGGACTTCAATTAAGGGTTTACCCTATTAGAGAAGGGATGGGGATGGCTTATCGCCAGGTGGCAGAGAGTAATCCAGCTTGCGTTCATACAGCCTTGCCTTATAGCAATCTTGATAGCCCTTACTGCCGATTTCCCAGCCGATCGAGGTGCAGTCATTTTGGGCAGCAGATTCAATAGAGCCGCAGCCCACGAGACTTAAGGCAGCCATGGCTGCGATGATAGAAAGAAGGCGCATTTTTGTTGAATTCATGACCTCAAGTCTACTTGATTCTGATCTCAACATCGAGAGGTATACCCTCTTTTCCTGCCTCTACAGTCTTCACATCTCCCAGCTGAACACGGTCCTTTAGGCTTGGATCAGCCTTAACCATGAAGCCGTAGGCCGTCTTCGCCCTACTTTTTGCCAATTCCTGAAGCTCGATATCAGTGATCTCCATCCCAGAAATCAACTCCTCATGCAGTTGCTCATTGCGCTTCTCGCCATCTGGAAGAGTCAAAAGACGTTGACCAAGCTTGATGCGCCCTATGTATTGGGCATATGCCGCCTTCAGGCCTGACTGCACTTTCGGGTCTGTAAATGATGGAGTGGGCACTGGTTCGCCAGGTGCCAACTTAAATCCGGCATCTTGCAAAATGGCGCTATCTGCCTTAGCTCTTGCAAGCTCTTTCTTATCCAGCACAGGATCATAAGTACCAATGATCTCTAAGCTCGAGTTCGGGCGCTTCACCAAATACTCACCAAATTTTTCCAGGCGATCTTGATCGGCAATCAGGAAGACTGCTTCTCCAGGCACGGCATTAACACCCTCTTCGCCACCCATTCCTAAAATAGATGCAAGAGCTCTAAATGGTGCTGTTGCTACGTTTGTTAGAACATTGCTAATAGCCTGCCAAACCAAACCACTAGCACTGAATTTCGGAGAATCTACATTTCCTGCAATGCGTACTGTCACGTCAATCGTGTCATCAGAGTCTTCTAATAAAGCAATTGCTAAGCCTAGCGGTAATTTTTTGCCAGTAAAGTCCGGCACCTCATCACCCAGCACCACCTTCTTAATAATGATCTGATTACTTCCATTGAGTTCGCCATCATTGGCTTTGTAATTGAGATTGAGGTTTAGTCGTCCACTGGTAATTTGATAGCCTGCGAATGTCATCACTGCTGGATTGAAGGCGGTCAGCGGAAGGTTTCTAAAACTCATCAAGATGTCATGATTGCGTCGTGGATCATCAAATGATGCTTGACCCTTTACTCGCATACCTCCCGAGCCAGCAACAACACCATCCATCGCCACAGTGGCAAATCGACCAGGAGTATTGCTAACCCCCAAAAGAGTGGCATTGAACCTCTTCACATCCACCTTGAAATTAGGACGCATCGCCATATCTGAAAAGTACACTTCGCCATTCTTCAGAAGAGTGGATCGAATATCTAAATTAAATGTGGAGGGAGCGCTTACCTTTGGCCCAGCTACAGGCTCGGACTTTAATTCTGTTGTTGGCCTAGCAAATAACCTTCTAAAGTTTGAGAAGCCCTCTTCATTAATTTCAAATTGCAGGGTTGGTGCATCAATGGCCAACTGATCTATCGCGAGACTATTGTTGGAACCCTGCTTTAACTTAACGGATTGATATTCAAATTGAAGAATATCCGCCATCTTCCAAACAATCAGAGGACTTTTTTGACCCTTCTCTAGTATTGCTAAGTCTGAAATATGAATATCGCCCGTAACTGAATCAGTCTCACCGCCTATCTTCACAGTTAGATCGGCGTTCAGCAAGCCACTGGTACCGATGATCTCATGATTAGTTGGCAATAAAGCGACGATTGGCGCGGTTGCAAGACTGTGAATTTCTAACTTGCCATTAACTGACTTCGAGCTAGTATTGAAATCCCAGTGTGAGCGTATCTCACCCTCATCTAACTTCAAGTTGAGCTGCGCACCTAAGTTACCTGGCTGAGGATTATCCAATCCACCTGTAATAGCAACATGGCGATACGCAATAGTTTTATTGATTCCAGGTATGAAGAACTGTAAGGCTCCAAGATTAAAGTCGTATTGACCACGGACCCCAGTCACTAAACCATTCTGGTCGTAATTGGCTACATCGAGCAACTGCATCGTAAACGGGTTGAGTGATTCTTTTAATTTGCTCGAATCATCCACCAAACTTAAAGAAGCTGAACTGACGATAATTTCATCGATCGATATTTTGAGAGGCTTCTTGAATTCTTTGGGATCTGAAGGGGGTATCGCCTTTTCAACGGCGGCAATCAATTCCTGCCAATTCCAGGACCCTGCGTGCATGCCCTTAGGTAGATTCTTCTCGACCAACACCTTAGGTTCTTCCAGCAAAACCTCATCAAAGCCCAGCTCCCCTATGACCAGCTTTGTCCACTTGAGGCTAATTGCCAGCTTTTTAAATTCCAGTAATTTAGAACCACCCTCTTTTGCCAAGTGAAGGCCATCAAGCTCCACCCTTAGCCGCAATGGAGAAAGACTGAGGTGTTGATAGGAGATCTCATAGCCAATCTCCTTGCCATATTCAGTTAGGGACTTTTTAATCAACCCAGGCAGCAACAAGTGGCTTCCCAACCAAAATAAGGCCACCATCAGAATAAAAAGTCCCGCCAAACGCAAAGACCATCGCTTTATTCGGGAGTTTGTGAGGGAAAGCATCTACTTGTCTTTATAGGGCGATATCAGCAACAATGAAAATGAACGCAGAATAATAAATATACCCCCTCAGGAGACCCATGAAAATATTCGTCAAAAAACTGGTCTTATCTATTGCATGCCTTGCCGCCCTATCGATCGGTAGTGTTGCTAACGCCCAAAGTTCAGACGGGTTTACTGATCTGATTGACGGCGTAAGCTTGAGTGGATGGAACATTATTGGAAGCGCCAACTGGGTCATTGGTAACGGTATTGTCGAAGGCAATAAACCCAATGGTTTTTTAGTTAGCGCTAAGACTTACAAAAACTTTGTCATCAAAGCAGAGTTTTATGCCGAGCCTAGTACGAATAGCGGTATTTTCATTCGCTGCCAAGACCCTAACAAGGTGAGTCAATCCACTTGTTATGAAATCAATATTTGGGATACCCGCCCTGAACAAGCGTACGCAACCGGCGCTATTGTGGATGTTGCCAAAGTTGACCCAGTACCTAAGGCCGGTGGACGCTGGAACACCATGGAGATTGTTGCAAATGGCTCCAACTTTAAGGTCTTGATGAATGGCGTAGTCACGGTAGCTAATGGCCAGGATAGTAAATACTCTGAAGGTCCCATTGCTCTGCAATCCGCTGGTGGTGTCATTAAATTTAGAAAGCTACAGATAAAGCCGCTTTAAATTATTGAATACTGATTTCGAAGCGATCGCCACATGCCACCGGCCTCAGGGCCTTGGCCTCTTGGAGCATTTTAACTAAGCCGTAATGAGACATTGTTTTTAGCGTGCGGGATAGGTTGCCTTGCTTTCTTCCAGTAAGCTCGGCTAACTCAGAAATCGATACAGGTTTGGATGCTCTGATGACATGTAACAGCACCCTGTTTTCGTCACTTAATAGTTGTGCCAATGAACGCATCGAGGTAAACCATATCTTCGGATCAGATGCCTTTGGTTTTAGATCGCCTTTGGCGATGGCCAAGACCCGCGCCCGAATGTCTTTTTGTGATGCAATCCCTATTTTGATGACTTTCATATATCTTTATCCACCTTTAAGACTTTATCAACTTCTACAAAAAAATCACTTAGGAGTTGGTGCGCATCCCTAAACTCATAGGCAATGCCAAGATCACATGAACTACGATGCCTGTGATCGTATGCCAATTTTCGACCTGAATAACCTGTTCTTGACCTTACCGCATGAGCATTGTCATAACCCAAAATTCTCAAGCCTTTGGGGTTATGCAAGGTTAATGAATAGCGCACTCCGTGCGGTACTGCCTCACTAGCAGCCACCTCCCAAGCCTCAATCTTTACCCAGTAACCATCACCTTGATCAATGACCTCTTGGTGCAATTCCAAAAGAGTGATAATTCCACGATTTCTCATCACTCATAATATATCACCAGATGATATATCAAAAGTAACAGCCCCGATCAAATTATGGGTTTATTTTGCTGGCGGAAAGCCTGCTTTTTGTTCCCACATATTATTAAATACATTAATGATGGGCTTTTCATAAACACCAGCCTTCGTATATGGCTCATCCTTTAACCAAGTATCCACATCCGCCCTGCTAGGAAAATCAATCGCAATCAAACTACCGAGCGTAGTCTTGCCATCTTCCGAAGTGAGGGGCCCTGCAAAAGCCATGCGATCAGCCATTTTTGCCAGATAGGCACGGTGCTCAGGACGAACCTGAACTCGTAGGTCTGCAGTGCCAGGACGATCCATTAGTAACATTGTAAAAATCATGCTTTCTCCACTTTTTAATTAGTTTTATTTTTAAATCTTAATTAGCAAGGTGGATTCAACTACGAAGTGCAACTTTGAACAACTAGTTAAGGAGGCTAAGGATGTTTTAGTATCCAAAGCTTCTAGACCTGCAAGTCAAAGTAGCCATGACCTATCAACACCTTAGCCAAACTGAA
>NZ_JACVPV010000023.1:0-692 GCF_018881675.1 Polynucleobacter sp. P1-05-14
TGAAATATCAAAGCTGCCGTTATCCACTACGCCCCTGGAGGTGGCAATCGAACCGGTACCAGATAGTGCTAAGGTAGCCCCGGTATCAATCGTGGTAGTGCCGGTGTAAGTGTTGGTGCCCGTGAGGGTTTGTGTACCAGCAGCAACCGTGACAGAGCCACCAGTAGCACTTGAACTACCGTCGGCAGAACCATCAGCGATCACGCCACTATAAGTACCACTCGCATTAGACAGTGTTAGGTTTTGCGCTCCTAAGAAAACGGTGTTCTCTATGCCGACATCTGCTAAGGATTGAATCGTTGCGCCAGCAGTGGTTCCTGAAATATCGAAGTTGGCATAACCCGTTAGGTTCACACCACTCGATGTTGCAATTGAACCCGTACCCGTTAACGCTAAGGTTGCTTTGTTCGCGCTAGCAGTACCGCTAATCGTTGTTGCACCAGTATAAGTATTAGTGCCCGTGAGTGTTTGCGTACCACCAGTCAGGGTCACCCCTCCAGTGCCACTGATCACGCCATCAAAAGTGCCGCTACCAGCACCATTGGATGCACCATTGGTAATAGTTAAGGTTTGCGCTCCTAAGAGAGCTTGACCATTACCAGACAAGGTAGTGATCGATGCGCCACTGGTCGTTGCTGAAATATCAAAGCTGCCGTTATCCACTACGCCCCTGGAGGTGGCAATCGAACCGG
>NZ_JACVPV010000024.1:0-1246 GCF_018881675.1 Polynucleobacter sp. P1-05-14
TGGCCAGTAATGAATCGTTTCATCTTCATGAACATCCGTTAATTAGTGATACTTAATTAACGTTTGAGGGTGCTTAGGTGTTTACAAAAACAGGGAGATTATTGGGGGTTTTTACACAGCCTCGGTCGAACTGCGCCAGCGGTGTTGAGTTGAGGCGAACGACTGCAAGTTACCCAATTAGAAGCATTAGGATAGATCAGCGCTAGGTGTGCCAATGGCTAGCTCAGTAAGTCCCTTGGCTCAAATTGCCTATCACCAAGGGAATAAGGGAGTCTAAATTTCTTTTGACATGCTGCCTCTAGTGGGTAGCAAGTCAATGGGGCCTTCGGGTCATTTCTATAGGTTGGATTGCAACGCATACACACTCTCAAGGGTATATTAGTTATAATCCGATTAACTAATATAACTTTGCGCTTTAGGATATAAGAATGAAAAATTTTAAAAAACTACTAATGGTTGCAGTGTTTACATTAGGTGCTCAAATGAGCATTGGAGTGGCGCAAGCCCAAACTAACTACAACTTTGATGTGGGTATTTACACGACTCCTGTCCCTTCAGGTCAAGGATATACACCATTTTCGTCAACTTATATTGGAAGTTTAGACTTTGTAGCAGCTGGAAATCTGGTTGGTGGAAACATTGTTCTTTCAAATCCGACCTCAGCAACTTTTGGTAAAGTTGATCCTGCATCATTCAACCCATATCCGTTTACTCCAAGCTATACCCAAAGTTATGCCGTGACTAATCTGCAGGGTAACTTTGGCTCACTGAATAGCGGAATATATGCTTCATTTGACCCTTCGTCTGGAGATTCCTCCTACCCAGGAGTCGTTAGCTATGGAAATATGTACTCAGCCTTGTCGTTTACGGCAAATGGTAAAAACTACATTATTAATTCGGATCCTTCGAAATTTTATTCTTCCATGGGAACTAGCGATAGCACGCCAATCTCTGGATACACCTATGCTTACACACCTGCTGGCGCCCCAGAAATCGATGGCTCACTTGCACCTAAGGTTGGATTCTTGCTTGGATGTTTATTCTTGATGTTCGGACGCAAGAAGCAAAATACTGAACCCATGATGACTGCTTAAGTCACTCAAATCTGATCATACTAAAACCACCTTCGTGAACTGACCCCCAAAAGTTGGACATCAAGTCCAACCAAGGGGGTTTTGTTTTATGAGCAAATACAGTAAGCAGTTCAAACTAAAGGTAGTTAAGGAGTTTTTAAAGTCTGGTGGCC
>NZ_JACVPV010000025.1:0-522 GCF_018881675.1 Polynucleobacter sp. P1-05-14
CTAACTTTTTTAGATAAGCGTTCTCCACTTCTAAATACTGCGCTTTGCGCAGTAACTCGTCATGTGTCAGCTCAGAAGATGGCCTAGCTAGTAGCGCTGCAATCTCACTTTGTTTTGGCATGGGCGGTCGTCCCTTGGGTTTGGATTGCAAGGCTGCAATACCACCTTCATTGTAGAGTTTTTGCCACATCCAAACCGTGCTTGGAGAAGGGATATTGAAGTGGGCAGCTGCGTAATGAAGGGAGACTTGGTACAAGTCGATGTATTGCAGGACTTGCATTTTGAACGACGCAGTATGGCGCACAGGCTTTGGGTTAAGCCCAGCAATGCCATGGAGCCGATGGGCTAAAACCCAATTACGGACCTGAGCATGACTAATCTTAAATAGATGGGCAACCCGCTTGAGGCCACCAGACTTTAAAAACTCCTTAACTACCTTTAGTTTGAACTGCTTACTGTATTTGCTCATAAAACAAAACCCCCTTGGTTGGACTTGATGTCCAACTTTTGGGGGTCAGTTCA
>NZ_JACVPV010000026.1:0-1050 GCF_018881675.1 Polynucleobacter sp. P1-05-14
CGACCGCCCATGCCAAAACAAAGTGAGATTGCAGCGCTACTAGCTAGGCCATCTTCTGAGCTGACACATGACGAGTTACTGCGCAAAGCGCAGTATTTAGAAGTGGAGAACGCTTATCTAAAAAAGTTAGAGGCCTTAGCCCAGCAAAAGCACTTGGCAAGCAAGAACAAGTCCAAGTGATTGCTGAGTTAAGGCGGAGTTATCCACTACAAGTGATCTTGACAGTAGTTGGAATACCTAGGAGTGTGTATTACTACTGGGTTAATGCCAGCTTTAAACCAGATCCTTATCTCGACACCAAGATGCAGATCAAGACCATCTTCCATGCCCATAAAGGTCGCTATGGCTATCGCCGGGTGCAGACAGCGCTTAGCTCCCAGAGCTGCTACCTCAATCACAAGACCGTACAAAAACTGATGGCTCAGCTGGGGATCAAGTCGACTGTCAGACCTAAACACTATCAGTCTTACAAGGGAGCCCTTGGTAAGGTGGCCCCCAATTTACTAGAGCGTAACTTTGGAGCAAGTAGGCCTAATCAGAAGTGGGTAACTGATGTCACGGAGTTCAATATAAAGGGTGAGAAGGTCTACCTCTCACCAATCTTAGATCTGTATAACCAAGAGATCATCTCTTATACGATCACAGATCGTCCTCAGATCAGCATGGTGATGCAAATGCTCCAACAGGCTTTTAAGCAACTAAAACCAAAAGATAAACCCATGCTGCACTCAGACCAGGGCTGGCAATATCAGATGGGGTTTTATCAGGAGGCTTTAAAAGAACAAGGCCTTACCCAAAGCATGTCCAGAAAAGGCAATTGCTTAGATAATGCCGTCATGGAAAACTGGTTTGGGATCATGAAAAGCGAGTTCTTCTACCAAGAGAAGTTTGAGACGATCGAATCATTTAAGCAGGGGCTACATGAATATATCCACTACTACAACCATGATCGAATCAAACAAAAACTAAAGGGATTAAGTCCGGTGCAATACCGAGCTCAATCCCTTCTGGTAACCTAACTAAACTGTCCAACTTTTGGGGGTCAGTTCA
>NZ_JACVPV010000027.1:0-506 GCF_018881675.1 Polynucleobacter sp. P1-05-14
TACTGCGCAATACTAGCTTCAGCTTCTTGGATACGACGTTTGATCTTGGCCTGGGTGAAGTTCTGATCGGAGCTGTTCACTGCTTTGAACTTACTGCCATCAACTGCCACCATCGCGTCGGCAAATAAATTCATCTGGCGGCACAGTTCAATAAACTGGGCGCAGACTTTACGGATGGCTTTGCCGTTCTCTTTACGGAAGTTCGCGATGGTCTTAAAGTCAGGAGCTAAGCGGGCAATGAGCCGCATGAGTTCAACATTACGTAGCGCTTCGGTTTCAAGGCGACGAGTCGATGCAATACGGTTAAGGTATCCATAAACATACAACTTCAACAGCACTGCAGGATGATAGGATGGCCTACCAGTATCAGCAGGAACTACTCCTTCAAAACCTAAGCTGGCTAAATCAAGCTGGTCAACAAAGAGGTCAATGACGCGTACGGGGTTTTCTTCGGTGATGTACTCATCAAGTAACTCTGGTAACAGCGTACTTTGGGTTCGATCTTG
>NZ_JACVPV010000028.1:0-693 GCF_018881675.1 Polynucleobacter sp. P1-05-14
CTACTACAACCATGATCGAATCAAACAAAAACTAAAGGGATTAAGTCCGGTGCAATACCGAGCTCAATCCCTTCTGGTAACCTAACTAAACTGTCCAACTTTTGGGGGTCAGTTCATTCGGGTGGTTTTTGCATTTTTGAATGCTAACTGCATTGGGAGCGGGTAGTCATGCTGTTCTTTATGAGCACTCAACAGGGTCTTTGCTCAGCCAGCATAATAAAGTCTAGTTACTATGAAAAATGTTGTAAAAAAATGGTGCTTATATAGTGTCACTCAGGCCACCAATCAATCGCAATAAAATTTTGCGGGTAACTGGTTAACTAATTGTTTAATCTAAGTGTTAACCCTGAGACTAGGAATTAAGAAATGATCAACAAAATGAAAAAGTTTTTATTCATTTTTCTACAGGATTAGGCGTGTTCATCAAAATCAATCCGTTGTCTTGCTTGGTAAGGGGGGTATATGATTTGCTGCTTTATTGCCTAAGCGACTTGAGTGCATTAGAAAAGCAAAATTCATTAAAGAAATTAAGAGATTCAAGTTACAATTGGGCATATTAATAACCGTAGATTCAAACACGAAGTGCAACACGGTTTAAGGACTGCATAAATACTTCATTGGGGGTTTTAAACCCTAATCGTTTTCTAGGTCGGTTGTTTAAACGGTCTTGGATCATTCTAAGCTCCTTATCGG